>CALCUQ010000387.1 GCA_937906795.1 uncultured Bacteroidales bacterium
TTGCATTAGCTGCAACAGTAGTAAACAAGAATGCTATTATACCTACAGTTAACAAAGCAACAACAGCATGAAGCAGATTGTTCACAACTCCAAACTGGAAGAATAAAAATACAACTACCAAAGTAATAAGGATACCAAACATGATAATCTTCATAGAGATATCCCTTTGAGTTCTCTCAACCTCTCTGGCCTCACCCTTACCCTGGCCTTTAAATTCCTGAACAGCCAAGCCAAAAGCAGATTTTATTATACCGGCAGACTTTATTATACCAATAACACCAGCAGCAGCAATACCTCCAATACCAATATGTCTTGCATAATTGCTAAAAATCTGCTCTGCAGTCATATTACTAACATTTGCAAACTCAGTACCCATAATAGCAACAGTACTGTCACCAAATATTAGAGAAATTGCAGGGATAATAAGGAACCATACCAAGAAAGAGCCACAGCAAATTATAAATGCATATTTAAGTCCAATGATATAACCCAATCCCAAAACTGCGGCACCGGTATTAAGCTTGACAACAAACTTTGCCTTATCTGCAATAGCCTCACCAAAAGGAAGCACACGGCTGGAGAAAGTGTCACTCCACCATCCAAAAGTAGAAACTATAAAATCATACAATCCACCAATAAGACCACTTATAAGCAATGCTTTGGCACCGTTTCCACCTGTTTCACCACTTACAAGCACCTGAGTTGTAGCAGTTGCCTCTGGGAAAGGATATTTGCCATGCATATCGCTCACAAAATATTTTCTGAATGGAATCAGGAACAAAATACCCAATATACCACCCAAAAGCGAACTCATAAACACTTTAACAAAATCCACTGTAAGTTCGGGATACTTGTCTTGCAGAATATATAATGCCGGTAGAGTAAAAATTGCACCTGCCACAATTGCTCCAGAACAAGAACCTATAGATTGGATAATCACATTCTCTCCCAAAGAATTTTTTCTTTTTAATGCTCCCGACAAACCAACCGCAATAATTGCAATAGGAATTGCAGCCTCAAACACCTGACCAACTTTAAGTCCAAGATAAGCAGCTGCTGCCGAGAAAATAATTGTCATTACAAGGCCAATTGTAACACTCCACAAGTTTACCTCTGGATAAACCTTTTTAGGAGAAAGAATTGGCTCATACTTTTCACCAGGTTTAAGTTCCCTGGTAGCATTTTCGGGCAATCCCGATGTTTTGATATTTGTTTCCTCCATAGTTATAAAATTTATGGAGCAAAGATACAATAAAGAAACGAAAGTGAGTGCGAAACAGGGAAAGAATGTTGTCTGTTAGCGATTTAACGGTGTTTGCCAAGATGTTGCTGTGCCATCAAATGCCAATGAAAAGCCAAGAAATGACAAAGTTTCGTTACTATACCGTTACTTTAATTCTTGATTTCAATAGGTTTATTCGATTGCCTTAACAGATTGAAAAACAATATCTGTATGACGATTTAGGATGCAAATATAGGGAATTTTCTTATATCTTCG
>CALCUQ010000388.1 GCA_937906795.1 uncultured Bacteroidales bacterium
CGTGGTTATGGTAATGAGAAACTTACTCCTAACTACTATCTGGATGAGAACTTCGGTGGTAATATATTTACCAAATATACTATGGAAATACGTTATCCGCTCTCACTTAATCCAACAGCAACAATTTATGCACTTGGTTTCGTTGAAGCCGGTAACGATTGGTTCGGCGTGCAAAACTTCAATCCTTTTGACGTGTATCGCTCTGCAGGTTTAGGCCTTCGCATATATTTGCCAATGTTTGGTATGTTGGGAATAGACTGGGGTTATGGATTTGACCCGGTTCCTACAGAAGGAAAATCCAAGGGTGGCAGCCAGTTCCACTTTGTTATTGGTCAACAATTCTAAAAAATTGAATGTATGAAAAAGTTTTTGTTAACACTTGGAGTAGCGTTGCTGGCAGTTATAAACTTAAATGCTCAAAAAGTTGGTTATATAGAAACTGAAACTATTTTGTCGCATATTTCTGAATACAAAGTAGCCCAATCAAAATTGGAGGTGCTTAGCAACCAGTATAAGAAAGAGATTGAATCAAAGTATAGCGTTATTGAGTCGCTTTACCAGAAATATCAGTCACAAAAGGCAAGTTTGAGCCAAAGTGCCAGAGGGGAGAAGGAAAATGAAATAATTGCAAAGGAGAGAGAGGTAAAGGCTCTTGAGAAGAAGTATTTTGGACAAGGTGGCGATATGCAGAAAAAATCAGAAGAGTTATTGTCGCCTATCAAAGCAAGGGTAAATGCTGCAATTGAAAAGGTGGCTCAAGAGGGCAATTACTCAATCATATTTGATATATCAGCTTTGCAAGGGGTTGTGTATACCAAAGAGAGTGACAATTTGAGCAATGCCGTTTTGGCTAAATTAGGATATTAGAAAATATAATCAATTAATAATAAATATGAAAAACGTAACTAAGATTTTGGCACTTGTAATGGTGCTATTTACAACACAATCATTTGCACAAGACCTTAAATTTGGTCATATCAATGTACAAGAGTTAATTGCTTTGACTCCAGAGAGAGATTCAGCAGTTGTTAAAATGGATAACTATGGCAAGGAGTTGGAAGAGACTCTACAAGGTATGCAACAGGAGTTCCAGACAAGATATCAGACTTATAATCAAAAAAGTGCTACTTGGACTGCAGCTGTATTAGAGGCTAAAACAAAAGAACTTCAAGATTTGCAGGCCAGAATTCAGGAGTTCCAGCAAAATGCTCAAAATGAGTTCTCTCAAATGCAACAAGAGTTAATGACTCCAATTATTAAGAAAGCTTCTGATGCAATTGAGAAAGTTGGTAAAGAGCACGGATTTATCTATATTTTTGATTTGTCTGCAGGTGGTGTAGCTTTCAAAAGCGATAAAAGTGTAGATGTACTTCCTTTGGCTAAAAAAGTTTTGGGAATTCCAGCAGAGAAAACAACTCCTACACAATTTCAAAAACCTGCACAACAGTAATTAAAGGATTATCATTTAAAATATTACAAACTTAAAGGAGGGTAGCACTTTTATATGTGTTACTCTCTTTTTTTGTACTTTTTGTTTGAAAGTTGATATAATGTTAACTTGACAGTGAGATTTTAGATAAAATATTTTAACAAAAATAGAATAATAGTAAAGAATATTGATTACATTTGTAGATAAATTAGTGGGCAATAAGGCTCGCTTGTGACATGAAATTCTATTATATCAAATAAACAAAGTAACCTTAGAGAATATTCTTTTATGGAACACAAAATTATTGACGCAAAGGAGGTAGTTATCAGATTTACTGGTGATTCCGGAGACGGAATGCAACTTACCGGAACTTTGTTTGCAGATGCTTCTGCTTTGTATGGAAATGAGATTTCAACATTTCCAGATTATCCGGCTGAGATTAGAGCACCTCAAGGAACAGTTGCCGGAGTTTCTGGTTTCCAGGTGCATATAGGTAACACTGAGGTTAAAACTCCAGGTGATTTCTGCGATGTACTTGTAGCTATGAACCCAGCGGCCTTAAAAGCTAATGCTAAGTGGGCTAAGCCAGGTGCAAGTATCATTTTGGACGAGGATGCTTTTGATGAGAAAGGCATGCAAAAAGCTGGATTCCAAACAATGGATCCAATTGAGGAGCTTAAATTAAAAGATTATCACATTGTATGGGCTCCTATTACTACTCTTACTAAAGAGAGCCTAAAAGATAGCGGTTTGGATAACAAGTCAATTGTGAGAAGTAAAAACATGTTTACTTTGGGTATGTGTTACTTTATGTTCAACCGCCCTCTTCATTTTACTGAGGAGTATCTTGAGAAAAAGTTTGCTAAAAAACCAAATCTTATTGCACCTAACAAGAAAGTGCTTAATGATGGTTATAACTATGCACACAATATACACGCTATTCCTAACACATATAGAATAGACCCTGCTAACCAAGAGCCAGGTGTTTACAGAAATATCAATGGTAACCAAGCTACTGCATGGGGCTTGTTGGCAGCATCAGAGAAATCTGGTCTTCCATTGTTCTGTGGTTCATACCCTATTACTCCAGCTACTGTAATTCTGGAGGAGTTGGCTATTCATAAAGCTTTTGGTGCAAAGACTGTTCAATGTGAGGATGAAATTGCTGGTATATGTACATCTATTGGTGCTGCTTATGCCGGTAATTTTGCTGTTACAACAACATCTGGCCCTGGTGTTTCTCTTAAATCAGAGGCTTTAGGTCTTGCAATGATTACTGAGTTGCCTTTGGTTATTGTTAACGTTCAAAGATCAGGTCCTTCAACAGGTATTCCTACAAAAACTGAGCAAACAGACCTTAACCAGGCTCTATATGGTAGAAATGGTGAGTGTCCTATTATGGTTATGGCAGCTCGTACACCATCTCATTGCTTTGAGTCTGCTTTCTATGCTTCTAAATTTGCATTGGAGCATATGATGCCGGTTATCTTATTGACTGAGGGATTCATTGGTAATGGTTCAGAGCCTTGGAGAATTCCAGACTTTAGCAAATACCCTGCAATCAACCCTCCTATCATTAACAAATGCGAGGGGAAATTCAAACCTTATGAGAGAGACCTAGAGCGTTTTGCAAGAAGTTGGGCTGTTCCTGGAACTGCAGGCTTGGAGCACAGAGTAGGAGGTCTTGAGAAAGCTGAGCATGGTGCTATTTCTTCTGATCCTCTAAACCACGAGAAGATGGTTGCTGCAAGAGCTGAGAAAGTTGCAAGAGTGGCAAATTATATTCCAGACCTTGAGGTTGTAGGAGAGCAAGAAGGTGAGGTATTGCTTGTTGGTTGGGGTGGAACATACGGACACTTGTACACTGCTGCTAAAGAACTTTTGGCTGAGGGTAAGAGTGTTGGTTTTGCACACTTCGATTATATCAATCCACTTCCTAAGAATACAAAAGATGTATTTAAGAGATTTAAGAAAATTATTGTTTGCGAGCTAAACAGTGGTCAATTTGTAAATTATCTAAGAGCTATGCATCCAGAGTTTACATATAACCAATTGAATAAGGTTCAAGGACAACCATTTATTGTAAAAGAGATTGTTGACGCTGTTCACGCTCTATAGTATTATTTAATTAAATTTCAAAAGAAACATCGTTATGAAATATACATCACAAGATTTTAAGAGTGATCAGGAAGTAAGATGGTGCCCTGGTTGTGGAGACCACGCTGTATTGGCATCTGTACTAAAGGCTATGCCTGAGGTTTGTGAGGAGCTAAACATTGAAAAAGAGAATATTGTATTCGTTTCTGGTATCGGTTGTTCTTCACGCTTCCCTTATTATATGAACACTTATGGATTCCACTCAATCCACGGTAGAGCAACTGCAATTTCTACCGGTGTTAAAGTTGCAAACCCTAAATTGTCTGTATGGCAAGCTACTGGAGATGGTGATGCATTGGCTATTGGTGGTAACCACTTTATCCATGCAATCAGAAGAAATATTGATTTGAACATTATTTTATTCAACAATAGAATTTATGGTTTGACAAAAGGTCAATATTCTCCAACATCTAAGAAAGGTATTGTTACAAAAACTTCTCCTTATGGTTCAATAGAAGAGCCATTTGTTCCAGGAGCATTGGTTCTTGGTGCAAGAGGTACATTCTTTGCACGTAGTTTGGATTCAGAGCTTAAACTTAACCAAGAGATTTTTGTAGCAGGTGCAAAACACAAAGGAACATCTATTATGGAGATGTTGGTAAATTGTGTTATCTTTAATGATGGTACTCACCAAGAGTTTGCAGAGAGATCTGTAAGAGCTGACAGAACAATTACTCTAAGACATGGCGAGCCTATGATCTTTGGTGCCAACAGAGATAAAGGTTTGGTTTTGGATGGCCTTCAACTTAAAGTTGTTACAATTGGAGAGAATGGTGTAACAGAGAAAGATATTCTTGTTCATGATGCACATTCAGATGACAAACTTCCAATTCATACAATGTTGGCTAACATGAAATATCCTGAGTTCCCAGTAGCCTTGGGTATTATCAGAGATGTTCAGGACAGCACATATGATGAGAATGTTCACAAACAAGTTGCTGAGGTTAAAGAGAAAGCAAAAATTTCAACTATCGACCAATTATTGCATTCAGGTGCAACTTGGGAGGTTAAATAATATAACTGACACACATTTTTAACAAACAAAAAACAAGTAAATAAGAAAAATTATTATGAAAGCAGCTGAAATTATGGCGAAACTTCAGGCTAAATATAGCC
>CALCUQ010000389.1 GCA_937906795.1 uncultured Bacteroidales bacterium
GATGACGAGGTGGCTGAACACAGCTTCAAAACCTCCACAGAAGATGCAACGAAGGCGTATGCCTATCTGACGGCACAAAAGCTGCAGGCAGACTCCTTTGATAGCCAGAACTCTCTTTTTGGAGGGCTGGAAGAGTCAATAAAGCCAACTCCACCAGATATTCCTCCAATGAGGGAATACAATAAGATGGAATTCCTTAAAAAGGAGAAAGAACTGGTTGGCAAATATTTGTCTGCACATCCGTTGGATACATACAAGTTTGAAATGGATAACTTTGTAAAACAGTCTCTTACACAGATACAGGAGCTGGAGACAGAGAGTTCTACAAGAGCTGATCTTGCAGGAAAAGAACTTTTTGTTGCAGCTATAGTTTCTAAGGTTGCAAGAAAAATGGGTAAAGACAAACCTTACCTTGATGTTGAGCTTGAGGATTATTCAGGTTCATATAACCTTAGATTGTTTGGGAAAGATTATGAGAGATACATGTCATATATGGAAGAGGGAAATATTCTATATATGAAATTTGTATTGGCTGTTCCATTCTATAAAGACAAAGAGGGAGAGAGTGCAGACAAACCAAAGATAGTTCCATGCAAATTGAGAATTAGAAGAATAACTCTTCTTGCAAATACAAAAGAGGAATTTGTAAAAGGATTGAACATCACCTTGCCTTTGACTAAAGTGGATGCAGACTTCAATAAATCCCTTGTAAGGGCATTAAAGTCAAATAAAGGGGAAAAAGAGGTCTCATTGCATGTTGTAGACTATGTAAACAAGATGCAAGTTAAATTCTTCTCAAGGAAGTATAAGGTAGATGTTACAGAAGACCTTATAAAATTCCTGGATCTCAATTCTTTGGATTACAAGGTTAAAATGGATCTTAAATTCTAGAATCCCTGAGCTCTCAATGTTATTTCAGCCCCTTCTGGAGTTACAAGCATAGCTCCGGCTGTGCTTTTGCATAAATGGCCTATGATATCAACATTAGGGAACTCCTTATGGAATCGCTCGTGCTGTGTTACGGGAACTGCAAACAGGAATTTGTAATCATCTCCTCCGTTTAGAGCGGCTGTTATAGCATCCAGATTAAGTTCTTGTGCCATAGCAAAGGTTTGTGATGCAATAGGAATCTTGCCCAAATATATTTTTGCACCAACATTATAATCCATACATAGCTGTTTTACAGCTGCAGCAAGGCCATTTGTAATAAAATAGCCTGCAGCAGGGAAAAGTTTTGCTTCTGTAAACTGCTCTGTAGTTTTAGGATTTATCTCCGGACTCAAATATTGGCTTAGGATATATTTGTACCTGCTTAAATCTGGCTGCACATAGGAGCCGGCTTTGTCTGCAGGAATATTGTTGAATGCAACTTTTTCTCTTTCAAGAACATGTAATCCCATATATGCGGCACCAATATTGCCTGTAAGGCATAATAGACATGTGTCTGTAACAGCAGGGAATGTTGAGGTTATTTTATCCAACTGTTCTCCAATTGCTGTTATTGCAATATTGAATCCTGTCATTGAAGCATTCAAGTCAAGTGACAGGGTTTTTATGTTGTGCTCCTTACATGCACTTAGAACTCCACTCCAGAAACTCTCCACATCCTCTACACAGAATCTTGCAGAAAGTCCCAAAGAAAATTTCATTGAAACAGGGTTGTAGCATTTGGCATATATATCGCCCAATGCACATAAAGCAGATTTGTAGCCAAGATGTTTTAGGGGAGTGTATGTAAGATCAAAATCCACCCCCTCAAGCATTGTCTTTTGAGTTACAGAGAAATTTTTCACACCACTGGTTCTGCCCCCTTTGCCAAATACTCTCGATGTATAAGTCTCGCAAATGCTGTTTTTGTATTCAGTTGCGGCAAAAAGTCTGCCCAACAGTCCCATTTTTCCAATTTCACTAATTTGGGTTCTTTTTACTTTATTCTCAGCCCCATTAACATTAGGGGTGTTTTTTTGTTCTGATTGTGTGGACATATATTAAGATTTTATGCAAAAATATCTAAAATCAATTAACTTTGCGTTGCAATGAGTAAAAATAATAATATAATTGAAGATATAGCCAATGCCGAGTACCAACACGGCTTTGAATCTAATATAGAACAGGAGTTTATCCCAAAAGGACTAAATGAAGATATTATTAGATTGATTTCGGCTAAAAAGGGTGAGCCAGAGTGGCTTTTGGATTTCAGACTAAAAGCTTTTGCCAAGTGGCAGACTATGAAAATGCCCAAGTGGGCTCATTTGGATATTCCTGAGATAGATTATCAGGATATAATTTATTATGCGGCACCTCAATCAAAACCACAAAAGACAGAGATTGACCCTGAGCTTGCAGAAACTTTTGAAAAGC
>CALCUQ010000390.1 GCA_937906795.1 uncultured Bacteroidales bacterium
AGGATATTCCCCAGGTTGGCGTATTCGATACAGGCTTCCACCAGACAATGCCTGATTATGCATATATGTATGCTATTCCATACGAATATTATGTGAGAGATAAAGTGAGAAGATATGGATTCCATGGCACAAGCCACAAGTTTGTTGCAAAGAAAGGTGCAGAAATGTTTGGTCTTGATTTGAACAATTCAAAGATTATTACTTGTCACCTTGGTAATGGTGGTTCAATTACTGCTGTAGAGAACGGTAAATCTGTAGATACATCTATGGGCTTTACACCTGTTGAGGGTGTTGTTATGGGTACAAGATGCGGTAGCATTGACCCAGGTGTGGTTACTTTCTTGCAAGGTAAATATCAGATGGATGCCGCTCAAGTAAGCAGTGTTTTGAACAAGAAGAGTGGATTCCAGGGTGTTTCAGGTGTATCATCTGATTGTAGAGACGTTACAGCTGCTGCTGCAGAGGGCAATGACAGAGCTCGTCTTGCTTTGGAAATGTTCTGCTACAGCGTTAGAAAATACATTGGTTCATATGCTGCTGCAATGAATGGTGTTGATATGATTATATTCACCGGCGGTATTGGTGAGAACCATGTTTTGGCAAGAAAAATGATAACTTCTCAATTAGGTTTCTTGGGTGTTGAGTTCAATGAGGCTGCAAATGAGGCTGCAAGAGGAACAGATGCCCTTATATCTACAGAAAACAGTAAGGTTAAAGTTGCTGTTGTAACTACAGATGAGGAGTTGGTTATTGCTAGAGATACTATGAGATTAACAACAAAATAAAACATATAGATATGATTAAGAATTTTGATGAGTTATTTGAGCAATTGCGTTCAAAACCTAAAAAAAGATTAGTTGCAGCATGGGCTGTTGATGACCATACAATCAGTGCTGTGGCATTGGCAGTAAAAGCTGGTATTGTAGACGGTACTTTAGTTGGTGACGAGGATAAAATTAAAGAAGTATGTGAGAAAGAGAATATTGATCCTTCTGTTTTCACTATTGTTGACAACAAAAATGAGCTTAAATCAATTGCTCAAGCTGTTGATATGGTAAATGCTGGTGAGGCTGATATTCTTATGAAAGGTCTTTGCAGTACTGACAAATATATGAGAGGTATTCTAAACAAAGAGAGAGGTCTTCTTCCTCCAAAAGCTGTTCTTAGCCACGTTTGTTTAGTTCAAAACCCTAATTACCACAAGCTTTTGGTTATTTCTGATATTGCAGTTATCCCTGCTCCAGATTTGAAACAAAAACAAGCAATGATCAATTATGTGGTAAATACAGCTAAAGCTATTGGTGTGGAGAAACCAAAAGTTGCTATGATTACTGCTACAGAGCAAATGTTGCCAGGTATGCCTGCTTGTGTTGAGGCTGCTATGTTGGCTAAAATGTCTGACAGAGGTCAAATTACAGGTTGTTATGTAGATGGTCCACTAGCATTGGATGTAGCTTTGTCGGCTGAGGCTGCTCAAATTAAAAAATTGACAAGCAATGTTGCAGGTGATGCAGATTGTTTAGTATTCCCTAGCATTGAGGCTGCAAACGTATTCTACAAAACAAATACACAGTTGATCCCTGGTACCAAAATGGCTGCTATGGTGGCTGGTGCAAAGGCTCCATGTGTACTTTCAAGCCGTGCCGACAGTGTTGATACCAAGTTGAACTCAATTGCTTTGGCTGCTGTTACTGCAAAATAATCAAACATTATCAGAATATGGCAAAATTGATACTTGCAATAAATCCCGGATCTACTTCAACAAAGATCTCGGTATATGAAGATAAGAAAGAGGTGTTCACAAAGACATTGAGGCACACTAACGAAGAGTTGGCTCCCTATAAAAATGTCATTGAGCAGCTTGATTTCAGAAAAGGGACAATCAAGGCAGCTTTGGAGGAGAACAATATTCCTTTGAAGTC
>CALCUQ010000391.1 GCA_937906795.1 uncultured Bacteroidales bacterium
CGCACATTGAATGTTGCTGTAATGGATGTTTTCTCAAGATTGATGATGGACAGGATCATTTTCTTGGGAGTTCCTATTACCGACGATGTGGCAAATATAATTCAAGCCCAATTGTTGTATTTGGATTCTACAGACTCAACTTCAGATATCCAGTTGTATATAAATTCTCCTGGAGGAAGTGTTTATGCAGGGTTGGGCATATATGATACCATGCAACTTGTAACATCTGATGTTGCAACCATTTGTACAGGTATGGCAGCATCAATGGCTTCTATTTTGCTTACTGCAGGAGAAAAAGGCAAACGCAGTGCATTGCCTCACAGTAGAGTGATGATTCATCAGCCAATGGGAGGTGCAGAGGGCCAGGCTTCTGACATTGAAATAACAGCAAAGCAGATTGTAAAGCTTAAACATGAGCTGTATGAGATTATTGCCAACCATTCTGGCAAATCAATAGAGCAGATATATACAGATGCAGACAGAGATTACTGGATGACATCGGCAGAGGCGTTGGAATATGGTATGATTGATGAGATTTTAACAAAAGCAAATAGGGCTAATGGCAAAAAATAAATATACATCGCAGGAGTTCTGTTCATTCTGTGGCAGAGGTGCAGATGAAGTGAAGATGCTTGTGGCAGGCAATTACGGCTATATATGTGATGAGTGTGCCCAACAGGCAAATGATTATTTTAAGGAGCAGTTTGCACTCCGCAATAAGGCAAAGCAAAATTCAGAATTCACCCTTTTGAAACCTAAGGAGATTACGGCTTTTCTCGACAATTATGTAATTGGACAAGATGAGGCCAAGAAATTCTTGTCTGTAGCTGTATATAACCATTACAAGAGGATTGAGCACCAACTGTCTAAAAAGGGGGAAAGTGGAGATGATGTTGCAGAATTGGATATAGAAAAATCCAATATACTTTTGGTAGGGCCAACAGGTACGGGAAAAACTTTACTTGCCAAGAGTATAGCAAGAATGCTTAATGTGCCGTTTGCAATTGTAGATGCAACTGTACTTACTGAGGCCGGTTATGTTGGTGAGGATGTTGAAAGTATCCTTACCCGTCTTCTTATGGATTGTGATTATGATGTAGAGAGGGCTCAGAAAGGTATTGTGTTCATAGATGAGATAGACAAGATTGCAAGAAAGAGTGACAATCCGTCAATTACCAGAGATGTAAGTGGGGAGGGTGTGCAGCAGGCTATGTTAAAACTTTTGGAGGGCAATGTTGTGAATGTTCCACCTCAAGGTGGAAGGAAACATCCGGAACAGAGAATGATTGCAGTTGATACAACCAATATTCTCTTTGTTTGTGGCGGTGCTTTTGAGGGAATTGAAAGAAAAATAGCACAAAGACTCAATACTCAGGTTGTTGGATACGGTGCACAGAAAAAGACAGCATCTATAGACAAAAAAGAGTTGTTAAAATATGTTTCTCCGCAAGACCTTAAGTCATATGGACTTATCCCGGAGATTATTGGAAGGTTGCCGGTAATTACCTATTTGCATCCACTTGGAAAAGAGGCTTTGCTGGATATTCTTACAAAACCTAAGAATGCACTGATAAAACAGTATGTCAAATTGTTTGAACTTGATGGAATCAAGTTGCAGATAAATGATGATGTACTTGAATTTATTGTTGAAACAGCTCTCAAATACAATCTTGGGGCAAGGGGATTGCGCTCAATATGTGAAGCTGTACTTTTGGATGCAATGTATGAGGCTCCGTCGGGGAAGAAGAAGAGTCTTAAAATTGAGCTCTCTTACGCCAAAGAAAAGATAGAGAAATTTACCGGGGCTATGGCACTTGAATCATAAATTGAATTAAATTTTTTTGTATGAAACAATATATTGAAAAAAATGAAAAACGATTCCTGGAGGAGTTGTTTGAAATTCTGAGAATCCCAAGTGTGAGTTCTTTGGAGGAGAATAAAGGGGATATGGTAAAATGTGCAGAAAAACTGGTGCAATTGCTTAAACAGGCAGGTGCAGACAGTGCAGATGTGTATCCTACAGCGGGTCATCCGGTAGTTTTTGGTGAAAAAATAATAGACCCTTCACTACCTACAGTTTTGGTTTATGGCCATTATGATGTTCAGCCTGTAGACCCTATCTCTTTGTGGAAATCTCAGCCTTTTGAGCCTGAAATCAGAGATGGTGCAATTTATGCCAGAGGAGCAAATGATGACAAAGGGCAGTTGTTTATGCATGTGAAAGCGTTTGAGTATCTTGTTAGAGAGAATAAATTGCGTCACAATATAAAATTTATTCTTGAGGGGGAGGAAGAGATTGGTTCTCCATCTCTTGCAGCGTGGGCTAAAGAGCACAAACAAATGTTGGCGTGTGATGTTATATTGGTATCTGATACAACAATGATTTCAGAAAAGGTGCCAAGCATCAATTGCGGTATGAGAGGTTTGGCATATGTTGAGGTTGAAGTGACCGGTCCTAATAAAGATTTGCACAGCGGACACTATGGTGGTGCTGTAGAGAATCCTATAAATGCACTTTGCTCTATGATTGATTCATTGATTGATGAGAAGGGACGTATAACAATAGAGGGTTTCTATGACAATGTAATTGAACTTAGTGCAGAAGACAGGGCAATGTTTGCAAGAGCTCCGTTTGATATGAAGGAGTATAAAGAGTCTCTTGATATTGCACAAGTAAAAGGAGAGGAGGGGTACTCAACTCTTGAAAGAACTGGTATTAGACCTTGTCTTGATGTAAATGGAATATGGGGCGGATATATTGGAGAAGGTGCCAAGACTGTTTTGCCATCTGTAGCACATGCGAAAATATCTATGAGACTTGTCCCTAATCAGACGTGTGATGAGATTGCAGAAAAGTTTGAGAAGCATTTCTTAAAGATTGCACCAGATACAGTTAAGGTTAAAGTTATTCCTCATCATGGCGGTAATGGCTTTTTGATGCCAATTTCTTCTCCTGCATATAAAGCAGCTGCAAAAGCAATTGAGGAGGTTTATGGTATTGAGCCGGTTCCAAGCAGAGGAGGTGGAAGTATTCCTATTCTGGCCGATCTTCAGAATATTCTTAATGTAAATCCACTTTTAATGGGATTTGGTTTGGAAAGAGATACAATCCATTCACCTAACGAAAGTTACCTTTTAAGCCAGTTCCGCAAAGGAATGGAGTCAATAGCATTATTCTATAAATATTATTAACAGATGAACTATAGTCAATTATATCAACAGATAAAGAAAAAAGGGAGTTTCCTTTGTGTAGGCCTGGACTCAGATCCTGCTTTATTCCCAGAGTGTATAAAAGGTGTGCAGAATCCTATATTTGAATTCAATAAGGCCATTATTGATGCTACAGCTCCATATGCAGTTGCATATAAACCTAATACAGCTTTTTATGAAGCTGAAGGACTTGAAGGGTGGAAGCAATTGGAGATGACAGTGGATTATATTTCAAAGAATTACCCTGATATTCTGATTATTGCAGATGCAAAACGTGGAGATATTGGAAATACTGCAAAAAGATATGCAAAATGTTTTTTTGAGAGTATGAATTGTGATGCAGTAACCCTTGCCCCATATATGGGTAAAGATTCTGTTCAGCCTTTCTTGGATTATAATGGCAAATGGTCTGTTGTACTGGCTTTGACATCAAATGCAAGTGCCAATGACTTTGAGATGCTTATGGTTGATCAAATGCCGTTGTATGAGAAAGTTATCAAACAAACAATGACATGGGGCAGCAAGGAGAATATAATGTTTGTAGTTGGTGCTACCCGTCCGGAGAAACTTGCAGAGATAAGAGCCTATTGTCCCGACAACTTTTTCTTGGTTCCTGGTGTAGGAGCACAAGGAGGTACTGTAGATGAGGTTGCAAAATATGGATTGAACTCACATTGTGGTTTGCTTGTCAATTCGTCCAGAGGAATAATATTTGCAGACAAGAGTGAGAATTTTGCAGTAGTTGCAGGTCAGAAGGCAAAAGAGCTTGCAGATCAAATGGCCAAGTGGTTATAGAATGAGATTTATTGTAAGAATTGCTTTTACATTTATAAGCCTTTGCATGTGTGTATTATCGTATGCACAGCAGAGGCTTAATGTTGTTTTTACAAGCGATCTCCATTCTTGTGCGTGGAATTATTCAAAGATAGCCTATGTAATTGAAACTCAAAGGCAAAAGAGTACCTCTTGCGGGATCCCTTTTATTGTTCTTGATGCAGGTGATATAGCTATGGGGAGTGTGTACCATTCTGTTTTTGATACTCATGCGGTTGAATACAGGAGTATGGCCAGGATGGGATATGATGCAATTGCCCAAGGTAATCATGATTTTGATTTTGGAGTGGACGCACTGGTGCGGATGTATAAAGTAGCGTGGCAGAGGGATTCTCTTATTGAGCCTCCTGCACTTTTATGTGCAAATGTTACTTCTAAGTCACTTGACAAGGCTTTTTTACTCGCACAAAAGGCTTTTAGGGGCAAGTATAAAATATTTGAAAAAGGTGGTGTGAAAATAGGTGTATTGGGAGTGCTGGGAGAGGAGGCTTACAATGTAATAGGGAAAGATAGAGAAAAACTTACTTTTTATGATCCGGTAAAGGAGTGTAGAAAAATTGTCGGGGAGCTGAAAAAAACAGGGGTGGATTATATAATTGTAATTTCTCATGGAGGGACTGCCAGTGGAAATGATATAGATCTGGCAGAGAGTGTGGATGGGATAGATCTTATTATAAGTGGACATGACCATGATTTGTTGCGCGAGCCTCTAAAGGTAGGAAATACATATATTGTGGCTGCAGCATCGGATGGAAGATATGTGGGAAAGGTTGAGCTTGAGGGAAGGAGGTTAAAAAATTACACTCTTTTTGAAACTGATGGGGTTGCACAGGCAGAGCCCTCTGTAGGCAGATGGGTAGATTCAATGCAAATGGTTGTTAGCAAGAGGTTTTATAAAGAGAGTGGTGTAAATTTGGAAGATACCGTAACTTTTTTGAGCAAGGGTATTTTTAAGGACTCTGGCAGTGCTGGGGAAGATCAGCTGGGTAATCTTATAGCAAAATCATACAGGAAATCTGTTATTGATAATATTGCAGATGCAGACAGTTTATCTGTTGTTGGAATGGTCCCTTATGGAGTTATAAGAGGCAATCTTAAACAAGGAACTGTTACTTATAACAATGTGTTTGATATTCTGCCATTGGGCTATAATAGTAACGGATATACAGGTTATCCTTTGGTTTACGGTTATCTTACAGGGGCGGAGATTAAGGATATATGTCAGATGAATGAAACCATTTCTCCATATATTGGGGATATAAAGATTTTCTTTAGTGGAGTCAATTATACTACACGATGGTGGGGGCTTCCGTTCTTTAAGGTGAAAGATGTGCACATTAACGGGGAACCTATGCAAGAAGACAAGCTGTATCTGGTTGTTACAGGTGAATATACGGCAAGGCTTATTGGTACTTTAAAAAGGGAGTCTTTTGGAATTCTCTCTGCTACAATAAAGGACAGTAAAGGCAACCCTATTGCATTTGAGCAGTTGCCGTCAATAAAGGAGAGAGGCGGTAATATAGTAACAGAATGGCTTTCTTTGGCCAGATATTTAAAAGGTAACTCTAAAGCCTATGGGGCTAAACAATAAACTTTATCTCTTTAAAAGAGTAACTCTTTGTTTCAGTTGTGTTGTTGGTGCCATTAAGTACGCTAAGCACCAGACATCCTTGAAGGGTTACATCTGTTATTTTTGCTTTTATAACGTTTCCTTGTCCAATCTTCTCTACAGGCATATTCAGATTGTTTTTTTGTGTAATTTCTAAAAAAGAGTGTTCCTGATTGTATCTGTACAGATGGTTTATATACTCTGAATGAAGCTGTTCCAATGATACGGTACCCTCTTTTAAATTTTTGTATGTATCCAGAATTTCCTCCAGCAAAATGTTAAGTTCATTGCGCAAATCCATCTCTTTATTCTTTGGAAAACTGTCTGTTTTTAACTCTATTGCTACTGATGTTGGATTTGGTGCATCTTTGCTGAACTGGGTTTGGTTGAGGTTAAGCCCAATCCCACAAATGCTGACTGCCAAATTGGCACCGCTTATTGAGTGTTCTATTAAAATTCCACATATTTTCTTGTCATTTATATAAATGTCATTTGGCCATTTTATCTTTGGTTGTAGTCCTTTGAGGCATAAATATTTGCAAATACCAAGAGAAATAACCTCAGATATGGCAAACTGTTGCGCCGCAGTAAGGAAAGTAGGCTTTAAAAGTATTGAAAATGTGAGGTTTTTCCCGGTTGAACTTTCCCATTTATTGCCTCTTTGGCCCCTCCCATTTGTTTGATATTCAGCAAACCACACACTTCCCTCTGAAGATTGCAGGGCATTGTTGTGTGCCTGAGTGTTGGTGGAGTCTGTGCTCTTGTACCATTTTATGACAAGATTTTGCTTCATAATTATAATTGGCTGGAATTTTGCAGTATATTTGCAGACAAAGATATATTATTTATAAATACCTAAGAAAAGTGGCAACAAAAAAGAGTAAAGCAGCGCAGAACCAGGCGCCAGTAATATTGGATGAAACACAATTGCATTTGAAAACTATAGTTGAGGCAATGCTTGACAAAAAGGGCAAGAATGTATGTACTATGGATTTAACACATATAGGAACCTCTATATGCGACCATTTTGTAATATGTAATGCAGATTCTACCCCTAATGTTCTGGCTATTGCAGATAATGTAGAGGATGAGATGATAGTTAAATGCAAAACTAAAGTAACTCGCCAACAAGGTAGAGAGAATGCATTTTGGATTATTATGGATTATGGACATATAGTAGTACATATTTTCCAGACAGAATATAGAGAATTTTACAGATTGGAGGATTTGTGGGCAGATGCAGCTGTGCAAAAATTTGAGGACGAAGATTAATTGAAGATAAATGGCAAAGAAAAATACTAAAAAAACACCACAACAACCAAAGCGTAAGTTTAATCCTATCTGGATTATTTATATGCCTTTGCTGGTTATGTTGGGTTGGATGTATCTGAATGGATCAGCATCGGTGGATCCAATAAAGACAGAGTGGTATAAGGTTAAAGAGCAGATAATTCCATCTGGTGATGTTGAGAAAGTAACAGTTATAACTAACCAGAACAAAGCTCAAATAACCATTAAGCAGGATAGTATAAAGAAATATATAAATCAGTTTGGAGGCAAAGAACCTGCAAGTGGCCCGCATTTTTATTTTCTTGTATCAAAGAATTTTGATTCAGATGAGCAGTTGGAGCAACTGAGAAACGCTTTGCCAGAGGACAAGCGATTTGCTATTGTAAACGAGGAGTACAAGGATTATTGGGGAAAAGCCCTTGACTGGTTGTTGTTCCCTATGATTATTTTGGCTCTTTGGTTCTTCTTCTTTAGAAATATTGCAAAGAATGCTGGTGGTGGCGGTGGAGTATTTAGTGTGGGCAAGTCTCAGGCAAAATTATTTGACAAGGATGGAAACCAGAGAGTTACATTTAAAGATGTTGCTGGTCTGGATGAGGCAAAGGTTGAGGTTATGGAGATTGTGGATTTCTTGCGTAATCCTAAAAAGTATACAGCCTTAGGTGGTAAAATTCCTAAAGGTGCGTTGCTTGTAGGCCCTCCTGGTACAGGAAAAACCTTATTGGCAAAAGCAGTTGCCGGAGAGGCAAATGTTCCGTTTTTCTCAATATCGGGTTCTGATTTTGTTGAAATGTTTGTTGGTGTTGGAGCATCAAGAGTGAGGGATTTGTTCAAACAGGCAAAAGAAAAAGCTCCTTGTATTGTGTTTATAGATGAGATTGATGCTGTTGGTAGAGCAAGGGGTAAAAATACAGGTTTTTCAAGCAATGATGAAAGGGAGAACACTTTGAACCAATTGCTTACAGAAATGGATGGCTTTGGTACAAATTCTGGAGTCATTATTCTTGCTGCAACCAACAGGGCGGATATTCTGGATAAGGCACTTATGAGAGCTGGTAGATTTGACAGACAAATTCATGTAGATTTGCCTGAGCTTAAGGAGAGAGAGGAGATTTTTAAAGTGCACCTTGCAAAACTTAAATTGGATAAAGATCTTGAAACATCGTTTTTGTCAAAACAGACTCCGGGTTTTTCTGGTGCAGATATAGCAAATGTATGTAACGAGGCTGCACTTATTGCCGCAAGACATGACAAACCGGCTATTGGCAAACAAGATTTCTTGGATGCAATTGACAGAATAGTTGGAGGTTTGGAAAAGAAAAGCAAAATCATTCCACCTCACGAGAAAAAGACTATTGCATTCCACGAGGCAGGACACGCAACTGTAAGCTGGTTATTGCCAAATGCAAATCCTTTATTAAAGGTTACAATTATACCTAGAGGTAAAGCACTTGGTGCTGCATGGTATCTTCCAGAGGAGAGACAGATAACAACCAAAGAGCAGATGATGGATGAAATGGCTGCTACCATTGGAGGTAGAGTTGCAGAAGAGATTATAAATGGAAGAATATCTACCGGAGCTCTTTCTGATTTGGAGAAATTGACTAAACAGGCGTATGCAATGGTCAGCTATTTTGGTATGAGTGAGAAAGTTGGTCACGTTTCTTTCTATGATTCGTCAGATGGATATGGCTTTAGTAAACCTTATAGTGAAAAGACTGCTGAACTTATTGATAAAGAGGCTAAAGAGTTGATTGATTCTGCACATGCAAAAGCAACTGAGGTTCTTAAAAACAATATGGAGGGCTTTACAAAATTGGCTAATCTTCTTTTGGATAGAGAGGTTATTTTCTCCGACGACCTTGAGAATATTTTTGGCCCTCGCCAAGGAAAAGAGGAGCAGCAAGCGGGTGAAGATAAGCCTGAGGAAAACCAGGATAACGAATAATATATTTGTCGGCCGATGAAAAATTTTATAATCCGTGCAATAAGCGGGATAATATTTGGTGTAATGGTAATTGGTGCTATATTGCTTAGCCCAATTACCTTTGCTGTTGTTTTTGGAGCAATAATGTCTCTTACTTTATTTGAGTATCACAATATCACCATGGGAAAATGGGGTGAGAATGGTAATTTTATGCCAAGACTATTCTCAATGATTGCTTCTGTTTCACTTTTTGTAACAGCATTCCTTGTGTGCGGATATAATATGCACAGTAAGTTTTTGCTCATAAATGTAATTCCTGTTATTGGGCTGTTTGTCTCAAATTTGTATGTTAAAAGATACAATATAAGGGATAAGGAGATTGTAAATGGAGTTGAGACTGTAAAACCAAATGGATATGAACTGGTTTCTCATTCTATGTATGGATTTTTATATGTTGCTGTCCCTTATTCTATGATGAATCTTGCTGCATTTAATGGGGGAGAGTATAATGGCCTTCTATTTTTGAGTATGCTTATAATTCTGTGGTGTACAGATGTTGGAGCATATTTGTTTGGATCGCTTATAGGCCAGAGATTCAACAATAAATTA
>CALCUQ010000392.1 GCA_937906795.1 uncultured Bacteroidales bacterium
TTTTCGTTTTGGGACTGCAAAGATAGACAACTTTTCTTTCCTGCCAAATTTTTTTCAAAGTTTTTTCTAAGTTTTTTGAAGCATTTTTTCACACAAAAAATCACCTCTCTAAAACTCAACAACTTACATAAAATTCTGCAGAAAAAACTTTTTTAAAAATTTTTGTCGGGGAAGATTTATGTACGCTTTTTGGTACTATAATCTTTAAAATTGCTTATTACGCCGAATTTTGTAATTTTGTATTTTTAATGCTTTAATAGAAAAGAAATTAATATATATAATAATACCAGTATGTCTAACCATTCTTTAATGGCGGTTGCTCCAATTGATGGCAGATACCGCAAACAAGTAGAGGATTTAAGCTTATATTTCTCTGAATATGCTCTTATTAAATATAGAGTAAGAGTAGAAATTGAATATTTTATAGCTCTTTGCGAGCTTCCTTTAGATCAATTGAAAGATTTTGATGCATCTAAAAAAGAAGTTCTAAGAGATATCTATAGAAACTTTACAGTTGAAAATGCTGAACAGATAAAAGAGATTGAGAAAACAACCAATCACGATGTAAAAGCAGTTGAGTATTTTATTAAAGGTGAGTTCAAAAAACTTGGTATAGACAAATTCAATGAGTTTGTTCATTTTGGTCTAACATCTCAAGACATTAACAATACCTCTGTTCCACTAAGTCTTTTGGAAGGTATTAAGGAATCATATATGCCTGCATTGCAAGAGGTAATAGATATACTTGAAGGTTTTGCAAAAGAGTGGGAGAATGTTCCTATGCTTGCCCACACTCACGGACAGCCTGCCTCTCCTACCCGTCTTGGAAAAGAGATCTATGTATTTGTATCAAGACTTAAAGAGCAATTGAGACTTTTGGAAACAGTCCCTTATTCTGCAAAATTCGGTGGTGCCACAGGTAATTTCAACGCCCACAATTTCGCCTATCCAAATATTGACTGGAACAAATTTGCAGTCTCTTTTGTTGAGGGTAAACTAGGGTTGAAACGCTCTTATCCAACTACTCAGATTGAGCATTATGATAATTTGGCTGCTCTTTTTGACAATCTTAGAAGAATCAACACAATATTAATGGACCTTGCCAGAGATATCTGGACATATATATCAATGGAGTATTTCAGACAAAAGGTTAAAGCTGGAGAGGTTGGTTCATCTGCTATGCCTCATAAAGTAAACCCTATTGATTTTGAAAATGCAGAAGGTAACTTTGGTATTGCAAATGCCATTTATGAGCACCTTGCCAACAAACTTCCAATTTCGAGACTTCAAAGAGACCTTACAGATTCTACAGTGCTGAGAAATGTTGGTGTTCCATTGGCTCACTCAATAATTTCTTTCAAATCTCTTAAGAAAGGCTTGGGCAAACTTATTCTTAATGAAAGTGCTCTGGACAGAGATCTTGAAGCTAACTGGGCTGTTGTTGCAGAAGGTATCCAGACAGTTCTACGCAGAGAGGGTTATCCTAATCCATATGAAGCACTTAAAGCACTTACAAGAGGTAACGCCGGTATTACAAAAGAGAGCATTCAGGAATTTGTAAAAGGTCTGGATGTAAGTGATAGTGTAAAACAGGAAATTCTTGTAATTACCCCTCAGAATTATGTAGGAAAATAGAGTTGCATCTACAGAATGAAATACATACTATTTTTTATAATATCAACTCTCTTGATTGCCTGCAAGGCCAGTCAGGAGAGTTCTGTTTGTACAGAAACACAGAGTAATGTCTGCCAAGTAGACTACAGTACTTTTTTTACTCCCGACAGACTTAGAATAGACCTTATTTTTGCCGGAAACAACAAATATCAGAAAATATTCCTTTCTTCACTTGCTTGGGAGAAAAACTGGAGTGGCTCCAAAGTTAATCTTATAGATATATTCCAAGGGGGCGAATACTTGTTGAAAATAAAATCAAAAGAAGGACAAACTATATATTCCAGAGGGTTCAACACATTATTTCAGGAATGGAGATGTACCCCGGAGGCTGGATTAAACGAACAATCTTATTGTAGCTCATACGTTATCCCTTTTCCTAAAGACACTGTACAACTTTATATATATGAAAGGGTTAAAGAAACCGGTAAACACAATGAACTGTTTAAGGCCACAATAAATCCAAATGACAAGCTTATTAGCCGTGAAATTTGCAATGACTTTAAGGTTACTCCTATATTATATAATGGAGAATGTGAGAATAAGGTAGACCTGTTGTTCATTGCAGAAGGATACACAAAAGAGCAAATGCCCAAATTTAAGGCAGATGCCCAACGTATGACCGATTATATGTTTTCAATGCACCCTTACAGCAAACACAAAGATGATTTCAATGTGTGGATTGTTGAATCTTTGTCGGCAGAAGAAGGGACAGATATTCCTCATAAAGATGTATGGAAAAACACTGTTGCTGATTCTCACTTCTATACATTCTACAGCGACAGGTACTTAACTGCACCAAACCATACAACAATATGCAAGATTGCTTCAAATGCGCCTTATGACGCCCTTTATGTTCTTGTAAATGATGCAACTTATGGTGGGGGTGGTATTTATAATTTTTATGGACTGAGCTCCAGCGACAACAAATGGGCAGAGCCTGTTTTCATTCATGAATTCGGTCATAGTTTTGCTGGTCTGGCAGATGAGTATTTTGATTCCAGCACATCTTACGATGATACTTTTTATAATATCAATGTTGAGCCTTGGGAACCTAACATTACAACATTGGTAAATTTTGAGAGAAAATGGAAAGATATGCTTGATGAAAACACTCTAATCCCAACACCAGATACAACCGCAGCAATGGTTCTTGGTGTTTATGAAGGAGGAGGATACCTTGCCAAGGGAATATACAGACCTGTTATGGATTGCAGAATGAAAACCAATACCGCTCCAGGATTTTGTCCTGTATGCAGCAGAGCTATTGAAAAAATGATTGAATTTTACACTAAATAATGGTGGAGAAAAAATACAAATACTATCTGTTTGATGTAGACCGCACTTTATGGGACTTTGACTCAAATGCCAAAAGTGCCATTATGCGTCTGATTGATGACCTTAATCTTAAAAATCTCTTTGGTGTATGCAATAAAGATTTGTTTTTTGACAGATATGAGCAGATTAACCACACTTTATGGGCAAAATATGAAAA
>CALCUQ010000393.1 GCA_937906795.1 uncultured Bacteroidales bacterium
GGCACGGATTGCTCCACTGGTGTTTGAGACCAGCGCGTCTACCGATTCCGCCATCTGGGCAAAATTTGCACTCCTTCTTTAAAAGAACTTTGCTTTTGAGGGTGCAAATATAATAACTTTTATTAAACTATCAAACTTTAATTGCTAAAGTTTAATAATTAAATACAATATCTTTCTTAATATCTGGATGCAAACTGTTGAAAACAGGACAAGTTTTAGCAGCAGACTCAATAACACGCTTTTGCTGATCTGTATAATTTGCCCCTTTAGGGAAGGTAATATTAATCTTCAACTCCACAACTCTTCTTGGATTAGTACCCATAATCTTTTCTGTTTCAATTACAGTACCATCAATATTGTAACCATATGCAGAAGAAGAAATTCCCATAATTGTAAGCATACAGCTACCAAGAGCAGTTGCCAACAGATCTGTTGGAGAAAAAGCCTCCCCTTTACCATTATTATCCAATGGAGCATCAGTTATAATTTTATTACCAGACTGTAGGTGCTCTGCCTCTGTTCTCAAACCACCTAAATAAACGGTTCTCATTTTTGTCATAACCCTATAATTTAAAAAATTTCTTACTCTCTTTTTTTTCTACAATCTCAGCCAACAATGTAGCAGAAGTACAACTGTTAACCTTAACTGTCACATAATCACCAATCTTGTATCCTTTACCATCAAAAACACAAACCTTGTTTTGTTGTGTTCTTCCAATCAACTGATTTACATCTCGTTTAGAAGTTCCTTCAATCAACACCTGATACTCCTCCCCTACACACTTCTTATTGCTCTCCAAAGAAAGTGTATTCTGCAGCTGGATAATTTCATTAAGTCTTCTGGTCTTTTCCTCCAAAGGGACATCGTCGGTGAAGTGTCTCCACGCCTTAGTATTAGGCCTCATTGAATATTGGAACATAAATGCAGAATCATATCCAACCTCTTTCATAATAGAAAGGGTATCTGCATGATCCTCCAAAGTTTCACCACAATAACCGGCAATTATATCTGTACTTATAGCACAATCGGGAAGAATCTCCCTAATCTTTGCAACCCTTTCCAAATATTTTGCCCTATTGTACTTTCTGTTCATTTTCTCAAGCATTGCATCACTTCCAGACTGTACAGGCAAATGTATATGGTTACAAATGTTTGGATACATAGCCATTGTATAAAGAACACCGTTACCCATATCCTTAGGATGCGATGTAGAGAATCTTACTCTAAGTTCCGGACTAATAAGAGCAACTAACTCAAGCAATTGAGCAAAATTTACCTCCTCAGAAGGATTCTCCTTATTAACCCATTTATAAGAGTCCACATTCTGTCCCAAAAGGGTTACCTCCTTATACCCGCTATCAAACAATTGCTGCGCCTCTCTAACAATACTGTGAGGATCTCTGCTTCTCTCCCTGCCCCTTGTATATGGCACAACACAATAAGAACACATATTGTTGCAGCCCCTCATAATAGAAACAAAAGCAGAAACTCCGTTCTTGTCCATTCTTACAGGAGAAATGTCTGCATATGTCTCTTCTGCCGACAAAAGTACATTTATCTGTTTCTCTCCCCCACTAAGCCCTTTAAGCAGGGATGCAATGTCTCTGTATGTATCGGGACCAGCAACCAAATCTACTGCAGGATGCTTTAAAAGTTCATCCTTAAGTCTCTCAGCCATACAACCCAACACACCTACCACCACATCTTTTCTCTTCTTTTTTATCTGATACATTTATATCTCTTGCATTTAATACTATTTCATT
>CALCUQ010000394.1 GCA_937906795.1 uncultured Bacteroidales bacterium
AATAATTACGTTTGTCTCTATCTTTACACCAAGTCTCTTAACACTCTCTATTTCTGCCGCAACCACCTTCTCCTTAGGTAATCTGAACTCCGGTATTCCATACACAAGTACTCCGCCAGCCTTATGCAAAGCCTCAAACATGGTAACACTATGTCCCATCTTAGCCAAATCACTTGCACAGGCAAGACTGCTTGGACCTGTACCAATTACAGCAACACTCTTACCTGTTGGCGGCACCTTGCCAATAAACTCTACATTATTCTCTCTCGCATAGTCTGCAACAAATCTTTCAAGTTTACCAATAGCAACAGGCTCCCCTTTTACACCCAATACGCATGAACCCTCACATTGGGTTTCTTGCGGACATACCCTTCCGCATATAGCAGGCAAAGAACTGTCAATAGAAATAATTCTTGATGCCTCTGCAAAATCTCCTTGTGCCACTTTATTTATAAAAAAAGGAATCTTTACAGACACAGGACATGCAGTCATACATGCAGGTTTCTTACACTGTAGACATCTGGTAGCCTCAAGCATAGCTTCCTGCTGGTTATAGCCGTAACAAACCTCATCAAAATTAGTAGCTCTAACTTTAGGATCCTGCTCTCTTACAGGGACACGACCTATTTTATTTGCCATTATTTTCCCCTCCCAATTTTACATTTGTGATATTCATCAGCCTCCTTGGTCTTATACATTCCCTGACGTCTGATTGCTTCATCAAAATCAATCTTATGAGCATCAAACTCAGGTCCTTCTACACAGGCAAATCTGGTTTTCCCGTCTACAGTAACCCTGCAGGCACCACACATTCCCGTACCATCAACCATAAGAGTATTCAAACTTGCAACTAATGGAAGAGCACATTTTTTAGCAGCCATAGCCACAAATTTCATCATTATCATTGGGCCAATTGTCACTGCCTGATCATATTTTTCACCACTTTCCACCAACTGCTCCATTTTAGAAGTTACAAGACCTCCAAAACCTTTGGAACCATCATCGGTACAGATATACAGATTGTCGCACACCTGTTGCAACTCTTTCTCCAAAATAAGCAAGTCAGCTGTTTTAGCACCCAGAATAATATCCAGTTTTACTCCTAAACTGTGCAGATGTTTTGCCTGAGGATATACGGGAGCAGCTCCCAATCCACCTGCAATAAACAGATATCTTTTACTTTTCAACTCCTCCACAGGCATATCCACAAACTCTGATTGCACACCTAAAGGTCCAACCACATCACAAAAGCTCTCCCCTTCTTCCAAACTGCATATATCATAACTGCTTGCTCCAACTACCTGAGTTACTATAGTTACAGTTCCTTTTTCCTTATTGTAATCACTAATTGTAAGAGGAATTCTCTCGCTCTCCTCCAATGGCCTTACAATTAGAAACTGACCAGGTTTGGCAGCTGCAGCAACTCTTGGAGCTTCTATCTCCATTAGTGTTGTCACACTGTTTAAAATATTTTTCCTAACAACTTTATACATTCTACTCAACTTCATTTAATCCTTTGAATGAATACCCACACTTGGTAAAATATGTAATAATCTCATCCAGTCTGTTATATAACTTATCATCCCTAAGATCACTTACACCCGGATGAATAAGAATAATGGCGCCATTAAGGCCAACAGCCTTTTCGTGATTGTACAACTTATTTATAAGTTTTTGCGTAGGCTGATAGTTAATCATATCAGGTGTTGTATAATCTGCAGGAGTTGCAGTTCCCGGAGTATAATTAAGCACCCTGTATCCTAATTTTTCAGTTGCTTCAACAGATGTGCTGTTGTAATACTCGTATGGAGGGATAAACCACAAAGATTGCTCTTTTGTAACTCCAAATTTTTCAAGTTCCTTGGCATTTGCCTTTATATCATCCTCTATTTCCTTTACAGAAACAATCAGCGAATCTCTATTCTCCCAAGTTGCATACAATAAATGCTTGTCTGAATGTCCACCTACATAATGACCTGCAGCAACTATTTCAGCAATTATATCCTTATGCTCCTCCATTCTAAGAGCATTGCCAGTAAAGAAGAATGAACCTTTAATCTTATGCTTCTTTAAAGTATTGACAACTTTTTTCCCTCCCTGGAACATAGAATCAGCGGTAAACACCAGATATATATTTTTCTTTTTAGGTTGAATCTTGTTTATTGCACCATAAACATCTCTTTCAACCTCTATAGATTTCTGTTTCTTTCCCATATTCTGCATTGTAGCAAAATAATAAGTAAGCCCTGCCGTTCCATCCATTGTTGGCT
>CALCUQ010000395.1 GCA_937906795.1 uncultured Bacteroidales bacterium
TTGTAACAATAGTAGCCGGCGGCCTTTTTGCAAAATACTGTTGCTCTCCAATCAATGATTTTATGTTGTATCTTGGAGAACTTGTCAACAGTGCCACAAACCTGAATCCAATTCTTATGGGAATTGCTGTTTCTGTTCTGGTTGGATGTGCACTTACCCTCCCAATAAGTTCAGCTGCAATTTGTATTATGCTAAATATAGACGGACTTGCAGCAGGAGCAGCAACTGCAGGATGTTGCGCCCAAATGATTGGTTTTGCAGTAATCAGCTTCGCCGACAACGGTATAGGCGGTTTTATTTCGCAAGGTTTGGGAACTTCTATGCTTCAGATAGGAAATATTGCAAAGAAACCAATAATCTGGCTCGCACCTACCCTTACAAGTGCAATACTTGGCCCTGTTTCTACTGTAGTTCTTGGAATGACAAACAATGCATTAGGAGCTGGAATGGGAACATCTGGACTTGTTGGACCATTAGCTGCATACGCAAATATGAGCGGCACAATTGATTCTACATTGCTCGTATGTGAAATTATAGGACTGTACTTTATTGCTCCGGCTGTAATATGCTATATGATTCACTTGTTTATGCTCAAGAGAGGCTGGGTAAGAAATGGAGACTTTAAACTAAATTAAACTTTTCTACAAGCATATCACACAAGTTATTGCAAGAGTCCTCAAGCAAATCCAAAACATATTCAAAATCTTTTCCAGATCCATAATATGGGTCAGGTATTATTTCAACATTATGTCTTGTGCATAATTTACCCAATAAAGAGACCTTCTGTTCTGCTATTTGGGGATTCAATCTTCTTAGTCCCTGCACATTTTGCAAATCCATGGCATAAATGTAGTCAAACTCTTCAAAATCACTCATTGCAATAGGTCTTGATCTGTGAGTGAGTTCATAGCCTCGGTTATGGGCATGTCTTATCATCCTTGGATCACTCAATTCACCTTTATGATAATCTATCAAACCAGCAGAATCAACAGAAAAAGAACTTTCCAGACCTCTCTCTTTTATGATTTGTTCAAATACACCTTGTGCAGCGGATGATCTGCATATATTACCTAAGCAAACAAATAAAACCTTGATCATATTAAAGAATATTTTCAGCAAAAATATAAAGAATATCGTATTTAATTTGTATTTTTGTATTAAACTGAGTTTACTATTGATTAAACTATAGAGTATAATGCTAACACAAATTATTAATGGTATAGTACACACGCCATCTGGCTGGATGAAAGGTGGCTCTGTTGTAATAAGCGATAATAAAATATTAGAGGTATTCAATTGTGATTTGCCAATCATTGGTGCAAAAATCATTGATGCCAAAGGTATGTACATTACTCCTGGTGGTGTTGAAATTCACTGTCATGGTGGTGGCGGAAGAGATTTTATGGAAGGGACAGAGGATGCGTTCAGAACTGCTGTTGAGGCACACATGCAACATGGAACAACCAGTATCTTCCCAACATTGTCATCTTCTTCAATTCCAATGATAAGGGCAGCTGCTCAAACTACTGAAAAATTAATGGTAGAAGAGAATAGCCCTATTTTGGGATTACATCTTGAGGGACATTATTTCAATATGAAAATGGCCGGTGGTCAAATTCCAGAATACATTAAAGATCCGGATCCTAATGAGTATATTCCACTTTTGGAGGAAACAAGTTGTATCAAAAGATGGGATGCCGCTCCAGAGCTTCCAGGTGCTGAGGCCTTTGGAAAATACATTACCCAAAAAGGCATTTTAGCTTCTGTTGGTCATACACAAGCTGAATATGAGGATATAGAGGCAGCTTGGGAAGCCGGTTACAGTCATGCTACCCACTTCTATAATGCAATGCCTGGTTTCCATAAAAAGAATGAGTACAAATATGAGGGTACTGTTGAGAGCATTTACCTTATTGATGATATGACAGTAGAGGTTGTTGCAGATGGAATCCATGTTCCTCCAACAATTTTGAAACTTGTATACAAGATTAAAGGTGTAGAGAAAACAGCATTGATTACAGATGCTTTGGCTTGTGCGGCAAGCGACAGTCAGGTTGCATTTGACCCAAGAGTAATTATTGAGGATGGAGTATGTAAATTGGCAGACAGATCTGCTTTGGCAGGTAGTATTGCAACAATGGACAGACTTATTAAGACAATGACTGTAAAAGCAGGTATTCCTCTATATGATGTAATAAGAATGATTTCTGAAACACCTTCTAAGATTATGAATGTATATAACAGAAAAGGTTCTCTTCAAAGAGGCAAAGATGCAGATATTCTTATTATTGATAAGAATTATGATGTTAGAGGTGTAATTGCAATGGGTAAAACAATAAAAAGTTTTATATAATATATGTTAACTCAAATTATTAACGGTTTAATATTAACTCCTAATGGATGGCTAAAAGGCGGTTCATTAATTTTAAGAGATTCCAGAATCCTAACCGTTACAGATGCTCAGCTACCACTTTTAGGAGCTAACATAATAGATGCACAAGGCCAATATATTGTACCGGGCTTTGTTGCAATGGATGTGTATGGTGGAAATGGCCACTCATTCAAAGAGTGTACAAAAGAAGCATTTGATATAGTAACCAAGGCTCATGTTGAGCATGGTGCTACCTCCATATTCCCTACCATTGGATCATCCAATAAGACTGAGATTGAATCTATAGTTTCTTTATGTGAAGAGATTATGAAAGATGAATTTTCTCCTATTAAAGGATTACATCTAAGTGGTCCATATTTGAGCGAGAAAATGACCAAACACAGATACAATGTTCAGGTTCAAAATAAAGAAGAGTATCTTCAGATACTTAATTCTACAAATATTATCAAAAGATGGGATGCAAGTCCTGAGCTGCCAGGTGCCATGGAGTTTGCAAAAACTCTAAAAAAACACAATATAGTAACAGCCATTTCTCATACAGAAGCAGAATACGATATTGTAAAAGAGGCATATGAAGCAGGATACACACATGCAGCACAACTTTATAACTCAATGCCTGGATTTCATAAGAAAAATGAATATAAATATGAAGGAACAGTTGAAAGTGTGTTGCTGATTGACGATATGTCAACAGAGGTAATTGCAGACGGCAAACATATACCTGCTACAATTTTAAGACTTGTCTATAAACTAAAAGGAGTTGAAAAATTGAGCCTTGTAACCGCTGCTCTTTCCTATGCCGCTTACGATGGTGAAATTGATGAGAATGATTCAGTCTTTATTGAAGATGGCGTTTGTAAACTTAAAAAAGACAAATCATTGGTTGGTAGTATTGCAACAATGGACACATTAGTGAAAACTATGGTAAATAAAGCTAATGTTCCACTTATGGATGCAATAAGAATGGCCTCTGAAACTCCTGCTAAAGTTATGGGTATTCTTAACGAAACAGGTACTTTGGAAGATGGCAAAGAAGCAAACGTAATTCTTCTTAACAACAATCTGGATGTAACCGCTGTGTGGGTAAAAGGTGCCAGAGTAAAATAATAATGCAGATAAGATTTTTTATTATAATTATTGCTCTAATTTTTCTGGAGGGGTGTACTTCCCCTCTGGAAAAATTTATTTTTACCCCCCTTACAACAAAAGAACTTGACAAGATAGTCAAACAAGACAAATCATTTCTCAGCACTTATTCTCTTATTGAAGAAAAAAGCAACAAAACTTTTTCTTCTTACGACACTTTAAGATTCAAGTCAATTACATATCAAAGGCTTCACAATTATATCAAAGAAATATCAAATAAGAGTTCAAACACAATTATTACCTCAGATGCAAGAAGCAGATGGATAGAAAAATATAATAAATACAACAGGCAAACAGATTCAATTGTAAAATATTGGGAAAATTACCTTATTGAAAATTCTCCCAATTCGTTGTCTGTGGTAGAGTACCAGAATTTTAAAACAGAAAAAATAAGAGTTCTCAACAAGATTGTAAATAATATCAGACTCAAATTCAAAATTAAAGCCTTAAAATTCAGTATCGACTCTCTCTTTGTTACCTATTATATTTCTGATACATTATGCCGATATCGTTTTTCCTTTGACTATAAAAGAAAAATTAGAGACAGTGTCATAACCAATGTTATACCTAATTCAACAAATGATTCTATAAATCTTGAATCATTGTTGGGCAAACAATCAACAATAATATCTGCTGAAATAAATTCAGTTTTCTCAAATGGCAAATGCTTTAACCTGGATTCTTTAACAAATGATATTCCTTCTTCTGTCTTTACCCTAATCAGCAGCAGGGATTCATCTGATACATTTTATGACGAAACAGTTTACAGGGATATAATAATTAAAGAGTTTATTGATCCAAGTTTCCCTTCACAAGAGGCATTTATAAAGAATTCGCTTGAGAATTATCATAAGAATCTAGATACTCTTGTTTATAACTATATAAATTACAATCAGTTATAACAATATCCATTTTAATGTCATTTCTGTTAACAGGTATATTCTCTACAATTTGAAAACTGTAACAAATCCCAACTTTAGTACAATTTGTTTGAGGCAAAAGACGGTCATAATAGCCTTTTCCCCTACCCAGTCTGTGGCAATGGGAATCAAATGCAATTCCTGGTATTACAGCAAGTTCAATCTCCTTGGGATCAATAATGTCATCACCGCATGGTTCCAGAATGTTCATATATCCTACTTGCAACTGCGAAGGAATATACTCTTTTAAAATAAGATTATCACCTTTCACTACTGGAAGGACTATTTTTTTCCCTTTTTTGTAACTTTCCAATAATATGGATGTTTTAACTTCGTCGGGAAGTGAGTTATATAAAAGAATGGTATGAGCATCTTTAAATTCCTGTAATTCAAGAACTTTATTACAAATAATACCTGACATTACATCTGTTTGCCCACTTGTGAACAAACACTTCAGTTCCTTAATTTTTTTTCTTATAAGCTTTTTTTGCTCAATTATTTCCATTATTGTTTTTATAATTAAGTAATTAAGATTACTTTTGTGCCCTAAAATGACTTTACAAATTTATAAATTATAATAATATGAAATCATTAAAATTATTTGCACTTGCAGCTATTGCTGTTTTAGCTGTTGCTTGTAACAACTCAAATGCTCCTAAAGAGGCTGAGCACAAATGTTCATCAGAGAAAAATCCATTGGCAGGTACTTGGATTGGTGCAGATTCTACAGGTTTTATTCTAACTAACTGTGGTAAAGCAAAAACAATTAACATTGATTCACTAATTCTTCAAGCTTACAAAGTTGATTCATTAGGATTTACTCTTCTTGGTCAAGTTGTTTCAAATGGTGACACAACTCAATTTGCTCAGACTTACACTGTAGCTCCAGATTCAGCAAATCTAATCCTTATTAAAGATGGTTCAATTGCATGGTGTCTAAGCCGTCCAAACGCTAAATGCAGCGATGGCAATTGCTCACATGACCACTCAGCTGCCCAGGGACACAACCATGAGGGATGTTCTCACAATCATGAGGGTGGAAACCACGAAGGTTGTTCACACAACCATGAGGGTGGTAACCACGAAGGTTGTTCACACAACCATGAGAATTGCTCACATAAATAGTAAATACTCTTAAGCATATAATAATAGATGTCGGGTCAAATCTGATCCGACATCTATTTTATTTTAAAATTTAGCCTGTGATATCCTTTCTTTTAGAAATTCTTTGAACTGGGGAGATTCTATAACCTCTATATCATCTAATAATCCCAATACAAACCTTCCTACACCTTCAAAACTGCATACATTTATATCAAGTGTATAAAATTTGCTATTGTCATTGCCAATATGTTCAATGAGCTTTTGTTCAGACAATGGAAATTCTTCCTTAAGCAGTGATGCAGCTTTAATCCCAAGTTTTAATTTTACATTGTACTCATTCCATCCGTGCATTCTAAAAAGGTCAATATATCCTTTTTTATGCATATTTTCATATTCCCATTCATTATCCAGAACCTCTACACTGCCAATTCTTGAAACTTTAAAAGTCTTGGTTTCTCCAGAGCTCAGTTCATAGGCCCATAATTGTATATAATTTGTAGTAAATGAAATAGGTTCAACCAATCTGTCTGTAACACTCTTGCTGTTGGCAGATGTATAGTTATGAAGAATAACCTGTTGTTTGCCCTCAATTGCATCAACAAGAGAATTCACATTCTTAGCATTACTCCCTTTTACAACACAATCTGCAATCATTTTATAGTTATAAACAGAATAGAGTTTTGATTTGAGATTCTGTTTTAGAATATTATTCTCATCAATACTTTCAATTGCATTCTTTAAAATAAATGCTTCCTCTTCTGTAAAATGCACTAGTTCAGAAATATCTTTAAAATACTTTGATTCTTTATCTAATCTGAAACATCCCTGATTATTCTTTTTAATCAAGAAACCTGCATTTCTAAAAGTATCAATATATCTGTAAATTGTTCGTTCAGACATATCAAGTCTGTTGCTTAACTGCTCAATGGTATATTTATTGGCAGTAAGCATCATCATAAGTCTTAGGAGTCTCTCTACTTTAGGTTGATCCATAATTATAAATCAGAAAATAAGTTTCTTTCAGTTTCGGTTGTATCCTGCTTAACAACAATTTCTTTTGAGTTGTTGAGGCTGTAATCTGGCAATACATCAATTTTTGAGATAATGTACTCATTGGATTGCAATCCAATCTCTCTTGGAGAAATAATCTGTATGTTAGGCTGATATGTGTAGACCAGATTATAAAATTCCCTGTTTGGAATAATGTTGATTGTAAAAATCATATCTCCATTTTCCTCAATCTTTACAAGTTTCTGGGAATGATGAACAGGATTTGTTTTTATGTATGGAGCCAAAGTGTTTCTAACGTTAAACTTTATCTGTTTTACTCCTCCCGACAATTTAGTTACTCCTATAATATCTTTAAAATACTCCCAAGGATCAAAAGAATACTCATTAGGAAAAGGGAGGATGGAGTATGAATAATCTCTGATTCTGTCCAATGGAAGTTTATACACCCCATTCAATCCGTCTTTATAACCAAGAGCATACCATCTTCCGTCATATTCCTTTAAGTAGAAAGGATAAAAAATTATAGGGATAATGTTTTGTGATCTGGAAGAGTAATATCCAATACATAATACCTTCTTTGTAATTATGGCATCCTGGATAATATCAAAATACTCGAGTCCCAATGCATTCTTTCTTTCTTGGAATTGCACAACTTGCTCCCTTTTCTGGATTTTGGAATTTATATCCTCCTCAAGAACACTTATTACATTCCTTATGCTGTGCAACTGCTCAAATTTACTGTACTCCTTTAGAGTATCCACAAGATCTCTTATTGCTTTAAGATTATCTCTTTTAATCTGAGCTTTTTCCAAAGAATAGTTTGGGTCTTTATACTTATAATACTTATGCTCATACACAACAATTGGAGCGCCATATCCTTTAACTTTATCTCTCATAAACTGCAAATCAAGCTGAATAGTTCTTGTTGAAACACAGTAGCGAAGAGAAGTCTTTTTTCCCTTTTTTTCTTTTATGGCATTTGTACATGCATTAATCAGGTCCAGTAGGGTATACTTGCGTTTAGAATCCCTCAGACAGGCATCAATAGTCCTGTGTCTTAGAAGAGCATTTGAAGTAATATCCATAATAAATAAGTATTTCTACAAATATAATAAATTACGCAATTATATTGCGTTAAATATTATCATATATTTGCAAAAAAAATCATATGTCGTTCTGGAGAGTTTTACTGGCAATATTGTTCCCTCCTTTATCTGTAATTGATAAAGGTTGTGGTTCGATTATCATAACCCTTTTGCTTACCCTTTGTGGATGGGTTCCCGGTGTTATAGCAGCACTAATAATACTTAATAATCCAAACAGATAATGTGGGTAGTTCTTGCATTTGTTTCTGCATTCTTTTTAGGATTTTATGATATATCAAAAAAACAATCCCTAAAAGACAATGCAGTTCTTACAGTATTGTTTCTAAATACAATATTCTGTACAGCAATATTTTTACCTTTCATTATCCTGAGTTATGCAAATCCTCACCTGCTTGAGGATACATTTTTTGATGCAGGACTTAATATAGGCTTTAAATCTCTTGAATATATCCAACCTTTAAAAGCCCACTTATTTGTAATATTAAAATCTTGTATTGTACTCAGCAGTTGGGTTATGGGTTACTATGCACTCAAGCATCTCCCAATTACTCTTGCAGGACCCATCAATGCTACCAGACCTGTACTGGTGCTGGTTGGTGCTGTACTTATTTTTGGAGAAAGGTTGAATATTTTACAATGGAGTGGCGTTGCAGTAGCAATACTCTCTTTGTTTCTGCTGAGTTTGTCGGGAAGAAAAGAGGGAATAAATTTTAAGAGCAACAAATGGATATACTGCCTCTTTGGAGCTGTTGTAATGGGGGCAGTAAGCGGTTTGTATGACAGGTACATAATGAAATTCCTGCCGCCAATGTTTGTACAGAGCTGGTTTAATGTATACCAGGTACCAATAATGGCATTACTAGTTTTTCTAATGCGCAAGCATAATGGCAAGTTCACATTCAGATGGAGCATTCCACTTATTTCTGTATTTGTTTCTGTAGCAGATTTTGCCTATTTTTATTGTTTGTCTGATCCCGATGCACTTATAGCAGTTGTTTCTATGATTAGAAGAGGTAGTGTAATAGTCTCCTTTATTGCAGGAATAATGTTGTTTAAGGATAAAAATATAAAATCAAAAGCTTTTGATTTGGTTTTTGTATTATTAGGCTTAATTTTGTTGTGTTGGGGAAGTTTAGTTTAAAATGATAATTTGAATTTATGATAGAGATAATTCCTTCTTTATACATTTACAATGGCAAATGTGTAAAACCTAATTTTGAAAATTTGAATGACAGTATTGTATATCCGGAACCTGTGTTGAGTATAGTAAACAAACTAGAGCAGGCCGGATTGTTCAGAGTAGTCATTAATGATCTCAATTCATATAAATTGGGTTCTCTCCAC
>CALCUQ010000396.1 GCA_937906795.1 uncultured Bacteroidales bacterium
TGTTTAGTCTGTTTTTGAGAGATTCGGTTTCCGGGTATCTGATGCAGGTTTTTGATTTTTCCCTTATATGAGGTATAAATATAAAGGATTGCAATTGGGATATAAGCTTGTAAAACAATAAAATAAGGGGCTAAATCTTGTATTTTGCCCCTTGGAAAGTATCTCTTTCTTCAAGCCTTTTTTCTAACATTCTAAGCAGTTCCACATTTCTTACCTTTCCCCAAGGAGTAGAACTTACAAAGCGAGGCGGAACCTCTCCGGCAAAACGCTCAATGTAAAGATCTGGTCTTAGAAGTTCCAGGAAATCTACAAAGAAATTCAGGTACTCATCTAGAGTAAACTGTACAAAGTCATTAGGGAACTGCTTGAACTCTTCTTCCATTGCAGTTCCTTTTATTATTTGCAGTTGATGAAATTTTACAGAATTAAGCGGAAGACTGTTTATTATATTGGCCATCCCCATAAGCTCTTCTTTACTCTCTCCAGGTAATCCAAAAATAAAATGGGCTCCCTGGTGCAAACCCCTGGCTGCTGTGGCCTCTACAGCTTTAACTGCTGTCTGGAAATCATGTCCCCTATTTATCCTTTTGAGAGTTTTGTTGTAGCATGATTCAATGCCATATTCTATTATTACAATTTTACTCTTACCCAACTCTTTAAAATAATCAAGTTTCTCTTCATCAATACAATCCGGTCTTGTTCCAATTACAATCCCCTTCACCGACGGGTGTTCAAATGCTTGTGCATATATTTTTTTCAAATCTTCCAAAGGAGCATATGTGTTGGAATATGACTGGAAATATGCAAGATAGTTTTCGGTTGTCCTGTATCTGTTAAGGTGAAATTCTATACCCTCATTAATCTGGGTAAGTATAGGTTTGTCGGGAGTAGAATAGTTGGGGTGGAAAGCATCATTGTTGCAGTAGGTACATCCTCCAAACCCAACTTTACCGTCTCTGTTGGGACAAGTAAAGCCGGCGTCGATTACAATTTTCTGTAACCGACAACCGTATTTTTCTTTAAAGTATCCAACAAAAGAGTTGTATCTTTTCATTGATTAGTTCAATTTGGCTCTGTTTGTGCCAACATGTACTTTAAATAGAGCTTTTTTGTATTTGCCGCTACCTAGATATGGTGCGTGCGCATCTGCAGGGAAAATGATGGCAATGTTCTTAACGCCAAGTACTACATAGTTCTCTGGCTCGTCTTCTATATAAGCAATGTCGTTGATTTCTGAGTATTTTGTGTTGTCTGTATCACATTTGCCTCTATCTTTCAAACCTATTGTTTCAGATCCCTCCAAAAGTACATGGATATCTATATAAGAATCGTGAACTTCAAGTTTTGCATCTTCAATGTTCTTTAAATCTCCCTCTACAATGTCGCAATATACTCTCTTGCCATCTATTGGATATGATCCAACAGGAAGAGATGCAAGGTCATTTTGTCTAATGAATTGATATACTTTGTCAAACCCTTCTTGAAGAGTTTGGTATTTTTCAAAGCTTTTAAGTGAATCAAGTATCATTTCTTGTTTATTTTGTATTAAAAAAAGTATGCAAATATATGGTTTTTTACTACATTTGTAAAATACGAAAATTAATAACATCCAATATTACACTTAAAATTTTATGAAAAAAGTTCTATTCTTGGCTTGCCTGCCTGTAATTGCTTTGTACAGTTGCAGTGGTGGTGCAGATAAAACAGTTGAAAAGTTTACTCAAGTATTCAAAGAAGTTAAAGCTGAGCATGCTCCAGACTGGAGAAGTAAAACATTTGACCTTAGCATAGATAAAGTTGGTCAGAATTATGTTTTAAGAGGTGCAACCAACCAGCCTCAGGCAAAAGCAGCTTTGATTGAGGCTTTGTCAAAAGCTGGAATTGAAACTTTGGACAGTATAAAAATGCTTCCAGATACTGCATTGCAGGGAAAAATTTATGGTGTTTCTTCCCAATCTGTGATAAATTTCCGCACAAGCGGTAAATATAGTGCTGAGTCTGCAACTCAGGTTATGATGGGTACTCCTCTTCAAATTCTTGAGAAAAAGGGTGGCTGGACACGTGCAATTACTCCAGAGGGTTATATTTCATGGGTTTCGTCGGGGAGTATAGCATATATGGATAAAGCTGAATATGATGCATATATGGCTGCTAAAAAGGTTGTTGTAATTACAAAATATACTACAATATATGAGCAACCTAATGTTAACAGTTTAATGGTAAGTGATGCTGTGTGGGGTAATATTCTGTTGGATTTGGGTACCAGTGGTGCTTGGCAAAAGGTGTCTATTGCAGATGGTAGAGTTGGTTATATCCAGAAAATTATGGTTACAGACTTTGAAAAATGGGTAGATAGCCGTAATCCAACAGCTGATAACATTATTGAAACTGCAAAACAATTTATAGGTGTTCCATATATGTGGGGTGGCACTTCTATTAAAGCTGTGGATTGCAGTGGATTTATGAAATCATCATATTTCTTGAATGGTGTTGTTTTGGCAAGAGATGCTTCTCAACAATGCTTGACAGGTGATGATGTAGACATTAAAGAGTATGTAGATGGCGGAAACCACACTGTAGAGGCATTGAAGAATTTGCAGAAAGGTGATTTGATTTTCTTTGGAAGAAAAGCAACTGCTGATCAAAAAGAGAGAATTACACACGTTGGAATGTATATTGGTGAGGGTATCTTTATCCATTCTGCAACTAAGGTGAGAATCAATAGCCTAATCCCAACAGACGATAATTACTATGACGGTTCTAAGAGACTTGTAAGAGCTCAAAGAGTTATTGGTAATGTTGATAACGGTAAAGGCGTTATGTCTGTGAAATCACTATATTTTTAATTTGAACAAACAAAACAATACAATATATTATGAAAACTGATAGAAGATCTTTCTTAAAGTCTGCTGGTTTGCTTACAGCTGCAGCAACTGTTATTAATCCTGTTGATATTTTTGCAAGTGAGCAAAAAGGTAAAAAAGCTGCAGGAAGCAAAAAAATGGAGCTTACATGGATCCCTTATGATGCTAAAATGAAGCATACATTTACAATTGCAAACTCATCAAGAACACATACTCCTCTAGTACTTACAAAAATTACTTATGATGGATATGAGGGTTACGGTGAGGCTTCAATGCCACCATATTTGGGAGAGAGCCAGGCATCTGTTCTAGAGTTCCTAAAAAGAGTTAACTTAGGACAATTCTCTTCTCCATTTATGATTGAGGATATTACAAAATATGTAGATTCAATTACTAGCTACAACTGTGCTGCTAAGGCTTCTATTGATATTGCACTTCATGACCTTGTTGGTAAAATGTTGGGACAACCTTGGTGGAAGATTTGGGGTTGGGATCCTACTACTTGTCCTAACACTTCATTTACAGTAGGTTTGGATACTGAGGATGTTGTAAGAGAGAAAACAAAAGAGGCTGCTCCATATAAAGTTATCAAAGTTAAATTAGGTAGAACAGAGGAGCAAGACAAGATGATGATCAACACTATCAGATCAGTTACTGATACTGTAATTTGTGTAGATGCAAATCAGGGTTGGAAAGACAAATATTATGCTCTTGATATGATTCACTGGCTAAATGAGCGTAATGTAAATATGATTGAGCAACCTATGTCAAAATATGCTTTGGATCAAACAGCTTGGTTAACAGAGAGATCTCCACTTCCTATCATTGCAGACGAGGCTTGCCAAAGATTGACAGATGTTAAGAAACTTCACGGTGCTTATCATGGTATCAATATCAAACTTATGAAATGTACAGGTTTGAGAGAGGCAAGAGAGATGGTGTCACTTGCCCAATCATTGGATATGAAACTTATGGTTGGTTGTATGTCTGAGACATCTTGTGCAATTTCTGCAGGCGCTCAAATTGCTCCTAAGACAGAGTGGGCAGACCTTGATGGTAACGTTCTTATTGCTAATGACTGCTTTGGTGGCGGTATGAAAGTAGTAGATGGTAAAGTTACTTTGTCAGATGCTCCAGGTTTGGGTCTTGAGATTACAAAAGATACTCCAAAGTTCTAAAAGAATTAAAAAAATACTACATTTGTAGCGTTAATTTAAAACCGTAGAAAATGGCAAATTTAAGAGTTATTAAAAAAGATGTTGTTTATCTTGTTAATGAGGTAATATCTGATTGTTGGGTATATATGTATCTTAACGGAGATAAAAACAAAGAGGAGGCTAATAAAATTGTATTGGATGCAATTGAATTAGGTGATAACATCTTTGAACAAATTAATCATTATCCAAAAGATGATGCTAAAACTACAAAGAAACATTTTGCAGCTCTTAACGCAAAATTGTTGGAGGGTGTTGATGCATTGTTTGTAAGATTAAGTGATTTAAGCAAATAGTCTTATTTCAATAATAAAGAGGGTGCTTTAATGGAGATTTTCTCACAAGAGCACCCTCTTCTTTATATAGTGTTTTGTTTGTGTAATATTTTTTGTAATTTTGCTCATTAAAATTTTAGTATATGCAGCAATCAATCGCTAACAGATTTATTCCGGATGGTTTTACATTTGATGATGTACTTTTAGTTCCGGCTCGTTCAGAGGTTTTACCAAGAGAGGTTAATATTTCTTCTCATTTTTCAAGAGATATAGTATTGCAGACTCCAATTGTGTCTGCTGCAATGGATACAGTAACTGAATCGCAACTTGCAATATCTATTGCCAGAGCGGGTGGTATTGGTGTTATCCACAAAAATATGCCTATTGAAAAGCAAATGGAGCATATTAGAAAGGTAAAAAGAGCTGAAAACGGGATGATATATGATCCTATCACAATTAAGGCGGATGATTTGGTTTCTGACGCTCTTAGATTAATGAGAGAGAATCATATTGGTGGTATTCCAGTGGTAGATAATGGCAATAAGTTGATTGGTATTGTTACTAACAGAGATTTGCGTTTTGTAAGTAATGTTGGAACTCCTATAGGTGAAGTAATGACAAAGGAGAACCTTATTACAGCTCAAAATGGAACAAGTCTTGCCCAGGCTACTGACATTCTTCAAAAATACAGAATTGAGAAATTGCCGGTAATTGAAAAAGATGGTACATTGGTAGGTTTGATTACCTATAAAGATATTACTAAAGTTAAGGATAATCCAATTGCAAGTAAGGATTCAAAAGGAAGATTGTTGGCTGCAGCTGCTGTGGGTGTTGGTGCAGACAGTATAGATAAAGTAGAAATGCTTGCATCTGCAGATGTTGATGCAGTAGTTGTTGATACAGCTCATGGCCACTCTGTATATGTTCTTAAAATAATTAAGGAGATTAAAGCTGCATTCCCTCATATTCAGGTAATTGCAGGTAATATTGCAACAGCAGAGGCTGCAAAGGCTTTGGCAGAGTGTGGTGTAGATGGTGTTAAAGTTGGAATTGGTCCAGGCTCAATTTGTACAACCAGAGTTGTGGCAGGGGTTGGGGTTCCTCAATTGACAGCAGTAATGATGGCAGCAGAGGCTTTGAAAGGAACAGGTATTCCAATTATTGCCGATGGTGGTATTAGATATTCTGGTGACATTGTGAAAGCATTGGCAGGTGGTGCCAGCACAATTATGGCAGGATCTTTGTTTGCAGGAGTAGAGGAGTCTCCAGGAGAAACAATTATTCTTAACGGAAGAAAATTCAAATCATACAGAGGTATGGGTTCTTTAGAGGCTATGCAAAAAGGTTCTAAAGACAGATATTTCCAGGATATGGAAGAGGATATCAAGAAACTTGTACCAGAAGGTATTGTTGCCCAGGTTCCATATAAAGGTACATTGAGTGAGGTAGTGTACCAGTTGGTAGGTGGTTTGAGAGCAGGTATGGGATATTGTGGAGCAAAAAATATTGAGGCATTAAGAGAGGCTAAATTCATTAAGATTACCTCTGCCGGTATGATTGAAAACCACCCTCATGATGTTACAATTACAAGAGAGGCTCCTAACTATAGCAGGTAATCTTTGCAATTTAACATTTAATGATTAGAGCTTTTATTATAATAACATCAACCCTTTTAATTTGCTCATGTAGCTTTTATGAATCTTTTTCTAAAGGCGAACCAATTGCGCAAGTTGGAGGGGTTGTGTTGTATAAAAGTGATATACAAAAAATTTTGCCGGTAGGAGTTTCATCGCAAGACAGTACTGTTTTAGTAAACAGTTATATAGAATCGTGGGCTAAAAGACAACTGCTATTGCTTAAGGCTCAGGAACAGTTGCCGGATAAAGAAAAGGATGTGGCACAACTATTGGAAGATTATAGAACGCAACTTCTTGTATTCAGGTACGAGAATATGTTTGTAAATGAGAGATTGGATACAATAGTGAGCGCGCAGGAAAGGCAAGATTATTATAATGAACATATTGCCAATTATACAACCAGAAACGGCATTTTTAAGGGAAGATTAATAAAAATGCATAACAGTTCGCCAAAACTTAAAGATTTGGAACGGTTATTGTCAAAGACAGACGTGAACAGTTTGGTTGAGGTTGAGCAATTAGGGTATTCGTCTTCTTACAAGTACAGCAATTTTAACGATGATTGGGTTGATCTTGCCATTGTAGCAAAAGAAGCGGGAGTGCCATTACAAGAGTTGCAGAAAGGACTCTCAAAAAAAAATACACTGTATATAAAATACAAAGATTCCTTGAATACAAGTTATATACAGACATTTGAGTATATTGGGGAGGGACAAGTGACCCCGTTGGAGTATAACAGCGAGAAAATAAAAGATGTAATTATAAGTAAAAGGAAAAAGGAACTTTTACAGAAATTGCAGACAGATATATATAAAGATGCTTTAGAAAGTAAAAAATTAAAAATTATAGAAAATGAAAAAACTGATAATTAGTGCAATTGTGGTTCTTTTTAATTTAATGCCGTTGGCATTGAGTGCGCAAAGATACAATGACGGTTTGGTGGATAAAACAATTGCAATTATTGGAAATGAGGCTATCTTTTTGTCACAATTGGAGGCTGAGGTTCAGATGATGCAGGCAAACGGCTATTTGTCTGACAGGAATACCAGGTGTATGGTGTTGGAAAACATGTTGGTACAGAATCTTTTCCTTACACAGGCAAGATTGGACAGTTTGATTGTAAAAGAAGATAATGTTACTATGGATCTTGAGCAGCGAATGGCTCAGGTAGTATCAAATCTTGGTGGAGAAAAAGAGGCAGAAGCATTCTTTAGACGTCCATTGCATGAGCTTGAAAAGGATTGGAGAGAAATGTTGAGGAACCAAAGTCTTATTCAGCAGAAACAGCAGGAAATTGCATCAAAAGCAGGAAGTGCTACACCTACAGATGTTGAGCGTTTTTACAAAAGAATAGACAAAGACAGCCTTCCTATAATTTCTACACAGTACAAGATTAGTCAGATTGTAATTTATCCCGACAAAGAGACTGCAAAGATGTATGTAAAGGAGAAATTATTGGAGTTGAGGGAGAGAATTCTTAATGGTGAAAGATTTGCTACACTCGCTACCATGTATTCTGAGGACCCCGGTAGTGCAGGAAGGGGAGGAGAACTTAGAAAAGCATCGAAAAGTATATACTGGCCACAATTCTCTGATGCGGCTATGTCTTTGAAAGAGGGACAGGTTTCGCAGATAGTTGAAACACCGGACGGATTCCATATTATTCAGATGATTGAGAAAGATGGTGATATGTTCAATGCCAGACATATTCTTATAAAACCATCATATACAGGAGATGATAGAATTAAGGCATTCAAGAGACTGGATAGTATAAAGACAAAAATCTTAAATGACAGTCTCAAGTTTGAGCTTGCGGCAAAAATATTTTCAGAAGATCCAAAATCTGCTGTTGCAGGTGGTTTGATGGCAGATGAGAATACCGGAGCTACTTATTTTGAGAAGGATCAGCTTAAGCCAATGGATTACAGTATTATAAAAGATCTTAAACCTGGCGAGATATCTGAGCCGTTTGAGTCTACAGACAATGAGGGAAGAAATGGAAATACAATATATAAAATTATAAGACTGGAGGAAATTGTCCCTTCTCATGTTGCAGATTTTGAAAAGGATTTTGAACTTATTCAAAGAATTGCTAATCAGGATTTGCAGATAAAGGCAATTGATAATTTTGTGGCTGAGAAGATGAAAACAACATACATTAAGATTGATGATATGTTCAAGCAGTGCGATTGGGAGAGAGAGGGCTGGATAAAATAATGAATAGATTAAAAAGTATAATATTTTTTCTTTTGACTCTGCACTTTTCTGTTTGTGCAATGGCACAGCAACAGGAGAGCGCAGATTCTCTTGTACGCCTTATAAGTGCAACTGAGGGGCAATTGCTGGAGATAGATTCTGTAAAATACAGAAAGATTATTGGCCCGGCGAGATTCCTTCATAACAATACATATCTTTTGTGCGATACTGCACTGTGGAATGCTAACACAAATGTGATTTATGCAATTGGCAATGTGCGTGTTGTGCAGGAAAATACATTTCTGGAGAGTCATCAGATAGAATATATTGTTTCTGAAAATCTGGCTAAGGTAAGCGGCTCTCTTGTCCAGTTGTTTGATAAGGAGGGTAATATTCTAAGGACAAATCATTTGGACTATAATACCAGGGACAGTGTGGCTGTTTTTTATAATGGAGGTACCATGAAAAATAAGGATGGTTCCATTATGGAGAGTATTAATGGTACTTATGATGCCAAGTTGAAACTGTTTACTTTTGCAGGTGATGTAAATATGTTTACAGATTCAATTTTTGTAAAGTCCAACAAAGTAGAGTACAGAACAGATCTGAATAAAGCATATTTTGGTAATGCTACTACTGCTTGGCAAAATGAAAATATGCTTTATGCAAACAGTGGCGAGTTTGACAGGGGGCAGAATCTTTTTGTCTTTGACAAAAATGGGTATATCCTTACTGCGGAGCAGGAACTGTGGGCAGACAGGATAAATTACTACAGGTTGTCGGGAAGAGCATATTTATATGACAATATACAGATACTTGATACTGTGCAGAAGTCTAT
>CALCUQ010000397.1 GCA_937906795.1 uncultured Bacteroidales bacterium
GAAAACTTAAATAAAAATGGAGGATATATTCCTGGTGTAAGACCTGGTAAAGATACTAAAAAATATATATCATTATAGGATTTTGATATAATTGGCGCTATTTGTAGAGCACCCATCATACAAAGTACAAAAATTGACACAATCAATATATATTTAAACTGAATTTCTCTAAACATGCCATTACAAATGTTATATTCTTAATACTAATCATAGTATTTGTCATACGTAATAAATAAAAGTACAAGACTAACGCTTTGTTTATTATATTCTTAGCATATAACAATTTTTAGATTAAAATATTATAACCTACTGATAATCAAACAATCACACTGTAGAAGACTTTAAAATTCCACAACTACAAGGCAGTTAACTTCCACATTAACACTAAATTACGAAATAACAAGACACACTGCAAAAGTAGTGATTCATTCTCAATATTGAGAGAATATTTTGGAAAAGACATTCTTTTGCACGAATCAATATTCACAAAAAGATCAAGGAAATTATGTTTCTGCATTATGGCAAGAATAGGAATAACCTATTCAAATACGATTAGAGTACATCTCACAATATATTCTGAACCAAACAAACCACTATCAAATCGATATTTTCAAATTTTTGTGTGATATACACCGAATTCTAACTCTACAACTAGAATTCCTGTTACAAAAAAAATAAAATAAATATTGTCAATCATTATTTTATGTAAATTTACGTTAAACTTGAAAGAGCACAGAACACGTATATATGTATTTGACACCTTTCAAATCAATAAATAAAACACAAACTACTATAAACAATAGAATTTCTCACCTTGCTTTAACAAGTACAATAAAAATAAAACATATAACTCAATTGTTATAATAATACTACATAACTATGAAAAAACAAAGTATAATTTATGTTACACCACTAATTTTGTTAGCTTTACTGCACATATCGTCATGCGATAGTTTAAATACAACAGAAGACGCTTGTTCTAAAGCAAAACTTTATTTTGAAGAAAATGCAACAAACCTAGTCCTTCCTAATATAAGCGGCACTCCAGTTACTAAGTTTAATCAATTTGATGAAATAAACAATAACGCTTATATTTTATGGAGCAATGCTCAATATACAAAAACAGACTCTAGTTTCATTACAGAGGTACCTATTGTTAGTCTTGATAGGACATTAGTTACATTAAATGAAAGCCATGGAGGTCATATGCATACACACAAAGCTATATGCTCTAATTATCTGATAATTGAAGAGTTTGGCAATAGAGTAAAAATGAACATTGCTACTATCATTGAAAAAGGCACAAATCATTATATTAAATATTCTTCAAATAAGTCAAATTTTAGTGGGTTTATATTCAGATCCGATTTAGATGGAAATATACTTGAAACTCATTCATATATAAATGGCTCTAAATATAAGGTCAACACAAAACAATATCGCAAAAATGAATTGCAAAATAATTCTAAATTTATAGGCTTTAGCACAGCAAAACTCACACTAACAAAATCAAATGATGAGGAATCCGAAACGTGGTATGGACATGTAATTTGCTCTATTTGTGGTTTTGTATATGAAGCTGACTTATTATTAAATAGAGGATGTAAATTTTGTGGCGAGGAAGTATATAACGGGTATGAAGCCTGTCCTAAATGTCAGAAACCGATAATAGATTGTTCTTGTTACGAAGGACCATATGAAGATGAATGGAATAGAGAGGATGAATATGAGGGAGAACAAGACGGATCACGTTGTGAGTATTGCAACAAACCTATTGATTCATGTATGGGTCATAGTGCACAGACATGCCCAGTATGCAAAATGCCTGTTGATGTATGTAAATGCAATTAATAAATTATTAATAAGTATTATGACTGGATATAAATTAAAAAGAGTTCTTTTCAGAAGTATTTTATATTTCTTATTTATATGCGTTACTGACACAATATATGCGCAAATGAGCCTTAGGGATGCGTACACCTCATATTCAAAAAACAGTAAGATGCTTGATTCATACTCACACACTGAATATTTGGCAGATGCACGTATGAATCCTAACTTAAAATTAATCGGGAAAAGCAACGATTCAACATATTATTTTACATACACCGGTGGAAGATATCTCGGAGGTGCAAAAATTAAGAACGATTATATTTCTTTAGAGAGAGAGGGTTGGGGCATTGAAAGATTTCTTGTATATAGAGATACTAAACCATTATCCAAAATGGAAAAAAAATCTTCAAATAAAATATATGAATATTACATAGGAGAATGGCTTAATAACCAAAGGCATGGTAATGGATTTTTTATGGATATGCATGGACGTATGTATGCAGGTATTTGGAAGAAAGGTTATCTTAAAGGCAAGACTAAACGCAAATTAACTTTTCAAGAGCAAGAGTACATCAAACATGCAATTGAACAAATAGATAATATTATTATAAAATAAGCTATTTTAATACAAGAAATAAATATAAACCTATACTAGCCTGGTTGGAACAAGGTTAGTATAGGCTATTAAAAATAATTTGTTATTTATAAGACCCTTCAATAGCTAACCTCAACTCTGTAATTGAAGACATTGTTTTAATAACGCCATCTCTAACAAAAGAGATGTTACCGGTCTCCTCTGAAACTACTATTACAGAAGCATCAGAATTTTCTGTCATACCAGTTGCCGCTCTGTGTCTCATGCCGTAATTTGCAGGAATATTAGGATTCTCTGTAATAGGCAGGGTGCATCTTGCCGCAATAATTCTATTATTCACAATAACTACTGCACCATCGTGCAATGGAGAGTTCTTAAAGAACAGATTCTCTATAAGTCTGCGATTAATTTTGGCATCAATTATATCTCCAGTTTCAATAACAAACTCCAAAGAAGAGGTATGAGCCAGAACTATAAGTGCTCCTGTTTTGGTTTCACTCATTCTTCTGCATGCCTGTGTAAGTTCATCAAGTTCTACCAATTTTATAGATGTATCTTTACTTCCAAAAATACGGGTAAGTATTGTATTTCCTCTGCCATTGAATTTGCTGCCCAAGTGTAAAAGGAATCGCCTTATCTCCTGCTGGAACAACACAATAATTGCTATCACACCCACACCAATTACTTGTCCCATTATACTCGAAAGCAACTGCATATTAAGGGCATTTACTATAATCCACACCACATAAAGCAATAGAATTCCCAAAAATATACTTATAGCAGCTGTTCCTCGTATTAGCTTATATGCCTGATATATAAGAATTCCTACAAGAAGAATATCTATAACATCTATAATCTTTATATCTATGAACTCAAACATTATACGCAGATTTAGTTAAACGCAATTACCTTATCTTCAACTACTTTAAGATGACACTTAGCTGTATCACATCCATTTTTTATCAAATTGTAGCACACCACAACAGTATCACTCTCTCCAATAACATAAGCAGACCCAATCTCTGCCTGCAACGAGTTGGCCTCCTTTCTCAAAATCTCTTTATAATCCTCCTCTAATGCCTCAAAATCCCTCTTTGCTTGTTGCAGCACCTCACCCAACTGCTGCGAACAAACTTCAGAAGCAGCATCATAATCATGGCTTGTATAAGCATCCAACAAACTTGATGCAACTTCTTTAGCTTTTTCCTCTTTGCTTGTACACCCTACAACTGAAAAGATTAAAGCCAAAATTATAAAACATCTAATAAATCTATCCATATCAAAACAATTTAATCTAAAGTAACTATTGTTATACCAGAGCCTCCAAATCTCACATCCTCATCCTTGCAATTTACAACTCCCGGCATTGTTTTCAAAAATTTTCTTATCTCTTCCTTTAAAATTCCATTCCCTTTGCCATGCAAGATTTTAACCTCACTAACTCCAACCATAATTGCATCATCAATAAACCTTTCTACAATTGGCAATGCATCCATAAGTCTCTCACCCCTTATATCAATATCAGGCTTAAAGTTAAGCTTTCTTTCAGAAATACTACTGGAATGAGCACTCATTTGTTTAGGTAAAGTTTTAATTGTAGCATTGAATTCGTTATTTGATATAGCAACAACACTCTCTTTGGAAACCTTGCTCATTATGCTCCCAACAGAAACATTAATCCAGTTTCCACCAATCTGCATAACCTCTCCTACCATATTATTACTCTTGAACCTTACCTTATCTCCCACAGAAAGTTCCCTTTCCTCTCCCGACAACCTGTTTTCCACCCCTTTCTGATCACCCAATTGCTGTTTCCCCTCCTTTCGCTCCTGTTTTCGCTTTTTCCTATCCTGCAACTGCTGCATCTTCTTGGCTATTTTAAGATCCTGCTCATCCAAAGAATCCTGTTTCACCTGTGCATTAAACTCCTCCAACTCGCGTCTTGCAGCTTTAGTCTTCTCTTTTTGAGCTTGCGCCTCCTTTATGGTCTTTATAGTAGCCTCAATTTTTTTATTTGCATCACTTACAATCTGCTGAGCCTCTTGTTTTGCCTGCTCAATAATCTGCTTTTTTATTTTTTGGATATCAGCAAGTTCTCTCTCATATTTATCAGTAATACTCTCCAGTGTCTTGTCTGTACTTTTTATTTTGGCAAGCTTTTCATCTAAGGCCCTTTTGTTTCTGGATATCTTTCTTAATTGTTTCTCCAAATCTACAAAACCATCTCCTGCCTTCTGTTCTGCCTGTTTTACAATACTCTCAGGCAAACCTATCTTTCTTGCAAGTTCAAAAGCAAAAGAATTTCCAGGTAATCCAACCTCCAGTTTATACAACGGCTCTATCTTGCCAACATCAAACAGCATTGCTCCATTGATTGTCCCTTTGCTATTTCCCGCATACATCTTTAGATTGGTATAATGGGTAGTAATAACCCCAAAAACGCCTCTCTGCTCAATATTACTTAAAATAGTCTCTGCAATAGCACCACCGGCAGCAGGCTCAGTACCAGTACCAAACTCATCAATCAACACAAGAGAATCTTTGGTTGCACTACGGAGAATCTCTCTCATGTTAGTTAAATGAGAGCTATATGTACTAAGGTCATTCTCAATAGACTGCTCATCACCAATATCAATAAAGATATTGTCAAAAATTCTGAATTCACTTACCTCACTTGCTGGAATAAGCATACCCCACTGGAACATATACTGCAAAAGGCCAACAGTTTTAAGGCACACCGATTTTCCTCCCGCATTGGGGCCAGAAATAACCAGAATATGCTTACCCGGAGTAAGTGTAAGTGTAAGCGGCACAATAGGCTTGTTCTCTTTTTTTAGCGTAGCCTCCAGAACAGGATGCCTGCCTTTTACTATTTTTAATGTATTGTCTGCACTCAAAATAGGCTTACCAGCCTCCATCTGCAAAGCCACCAATGCTTTTGCCCTTATAAAATCTATCTCACCCACAAATTTTGCTGCAGAAAGGAGCTCAGGCAAATAAGGTCTCAAGAAATTTGAGAACTCCATAAGAATTCTGGCTATCTCTCTCTGCTGTGCAAAATAAAGTTCTTTAACCTGATTGTTCAGTTCAACCACCTCCATAGGCTCAATAAAAACAGTTTTACCAGTGGCAGATTCATCATATATAAAACCAGGCAATTTCCTTTTGTTTCCCGCACTTACAGGAATCAGAATCCTTCCATCTCTGGCAGAAACCGTTGCATCCTCATCTGCAATACCATCCTGCTGCGCCTTCTTTAAGATTGACTGAATTTTCCTCGAAATTGACCCCTCCTTTTCCCTTATACTTCTCCTTATATTATAGAGCTCAGCCGACGCATTATCTCTAACCTGTCCATGTCTGTCCAGTATTCCATCTATCCTCTCTCCAATTTGAGGAAAATACATTATTGGCGCAGCCATTGCCTTAAGATTGAGATAACTTTCTTCCTTACAGTTTTTGAAAAAATTTAGAATTCCACGAAGATTTTCTACAAAAACAGCCAATTTTTGCATATTCTCTAACGAGATACAAGAATATTCAACCTCAAGCGGAGCAAGATATTCTATACTGTCTATAAAGCCATTTGAAGGGAAAGAGGGCTCAAACATACAGATAAGCCTCATCTCATCTGTAAGAGTAAGCCTTTTTTCAATTGTTGAAGGATTGTGAGAGACAACCTCCCTGCTTACCCTCTCCTTGGCATAATTGGTTGAGCAACGCATAATCAATTGATTCTTCACTTTCTCAAAACCCAATTTACTCTCTATTTTATCACAATTCTTCATTTTGTAATATTTCTGTTTTTGGAATTTTATTTACAAATATAATATATTTGCACAATTGAAACTTAAATTATGACATTACCTTTAGGGATATTTCTGTACATTGTTATTGGAATTGCCTGCTATCTGCTGGGTTCCATTTCCAGCTCCATCCTGCTGGGAAGAGCAATATACGGAATTGATGTTAGAGAACACGGAAGTTGCAATCCCGGAGCAACAAACACCCAAAGGGTGCTGGGCTGGAAAATGGGATTGTTTGTCCTTTTCTTTGATATGTTCAAAGGTATTGCTGCGGCGTCTATAGTATATCTGCTACCATTCAAAAGCTATACAGAAGGCTTTGTAAGCACACAGATTCTGTTTGGAATGATTGCAATGATTGGGCATATTTTCCCAATCTTTCACAATTTTAAAGGAGGCAAAGGGGTAGCAACACTCTGCGGAGTACTTTTGATGCTGCATCCATATTGCTTCCTTATTTGTTTTGCCATTTTCTTTGTTGTACTGTTTATAACAAGATATGTGTCGGTGAGTGTAATTGCAGCTGTCAGCTGCTTCCCTTTCTTTGTAAACTTTATCTTTGCAATGCTGCTTAACCCAAAAGAGACAGATACAATAAGAATCTTTAGTATTATAGCGGCAATAATAATCTGGCTGTGCCATATCAGCAACCTAAAAAGATTGTGGAAAGGCACAGAGCCAAAACTTGTTTTCAAAAAATCACCTAAAGAAGATTAAGAAAGTTTAAACACATACGAGATAGGTTTAAATCCTTTCTTCTCAAAGAATTCGTGTGCCGAATGGTTGTTTAAACCAGACTCAAGGTAAATCTCATCTATTCCCATACTTGCAAACCACTCCTTAGATTTTTCCAAAAGTTGCGATCCAAGTCCTGTTCCTCTTTTTGAAGGATGGACAAGCATATCACATATTACACCAAATGGGAACGCTCCGTCTTCTGAAAGTTCCAGTACAGAAAAGGCAAGAATCTTGTCATCATCATCTGGGATATAGACCATAACGGCTGCAGGAAGATTGTCGGGATCAAAATTATCTGCATCCCACTCAATATTTTGTCTGTCTATTTTATCCAAAATATACTCAGTCCAAACCTCTTTTGCAATTTGGGGGTCCTCCAATTCTCCTGGACCTTTTGCCATACCCATCTGAATCTCTCCATGAGAAATATACTCAGGAGCACTGCTAATATTTTCCCAGAAAAGCTCCACAAGTTCAGAAACGTCTGTATAATCTGCTTTGTACCACATATTTATCTTTTTCTAAAATCCTTAATAAAATTATATAGCAAATAACCAACGGCTACAAAGACCAATAAAATTGTCAAACTCACAATTGTCTGGCCAATTATTCTTGCCAACCCGGTAATATTCAACAAATCCAAAATAGGGACACGAGGCTCACTCATTATAATTTGAGCCAAAGATGCAACGGAAACTGTAAACAAGATAATATTCAGATTCTCTGACTGCTTCATTTCCTTTAAAGCTGTTACATTCTTGAGTGCATTTTCTGTTCTCTTCAAAATCTGAAGCAAATCATGTACATCCTTCTCAATATCAAGCCTCTTGGTTGTTCTGTCAAACATTATCTTGTGAGACATGAATTTTGAATAATCAATAGCATCCAGTTCCATAAGCAAAGTTGTAACCTCCATCTCCAGCATTGTATTTTTTTGCATCTGGCTGCGAGTGTAATTTGCATCCTTTTCCAGACTACACTCCTTTAACACATATCTTTTTGCTATAGACAAAGCATACTTCTTAGCCAGAACCATCTGCAGAATAAGCAAATACTCAAACCACGACACATGCTGGGTGCTTCTGTCTTTCATCATCTCCGCCCAATCGGTAGGAGAATCTTTACCCCTTCTGGCATAAGTACCAAACACCACACACATAGAAGAATTCAAAAGAACCAGATCATCTGTATCAATAGCAATGTTAAAGCCACAGACGTCATCATAAGCCTCCTGCGTTCTGTATGGCCACTCACTAGGATACAAAGTCATAAGTCCAACCAGCTCCTTTTTACAGTTATCCTCAATGTACTTTATAATATCCTCCTCTTTTTCCATCTTTTGCAAAGAACCATCCCAATTGTCTACATCCTCCCATATATCTACATACACAAAATTCTTTGCAGGATATGAAGTTGTACCAAGCAACTTAAGCACCGCATTTTTATACCTGTTACAAACTACATCAAAAGTATTTCCCCACTCTCTGTTATCCTCCAGCTCAACTCCCTGCTCTATAAAATCCCCATCGGCAGTAACATGCAGATTCTTAACATAAACCGGAGATGTTGTAAGATTTATATTACTGCAGGTACGCTCCTCTCCCACATTCCAATGCTCTGCTCCCAGGTTAAGTGCAGCAAGAGCAATCAAATGGTCTGTTGTTATACTCTCCGACAACTTGCATGCCTGGTTATCAACCACCATTTTAAAAGAAAGCATAGCAGTCTGCCCCAAAAATGTATCCAGAGCAACATACATTTTGCCACTCAGCTTAACCTCATAGGGCTCCTCAATTACAGTTGTAAAATCAAAATCGGGAAGAATGTATCTCTTTACAGGAGAGTCCACAGAGGAATCTATCTCAAAAATCTGAGAATCCACCAGATTGTCGGAGAGTTTTATAAAAGGGTTATCCTTTGCAATTCCATCCAATCCTTTTTTTGCTATTCCAAAAGAATGCATATATACAAGAGAAAAACTCTTGTACCTTAAACCCAACATATTAAGAGGTAATTCTTCCATATCAATTTATTCTGTAATATTCATTTTATAGATATCCTCAATTGAAATAAGCTTATTTGCAATTGCATAAATGGTCAGACCCGCAGGGCTATGTATATGCAATTTGTTCATAATATTCTTTCGGTGAGTATTTACCGTATGAACAGACAAGAACAACTTATTTGCAATTTCCTTATTTGTCAACCCATGAACAATCTCCACTAAAACATCTTTCTCCCTATCACTCAAAACATTCTCAATACCCGGTAATTGTTCAGGCTCCTGCTCCACTTTTCTGCTTCTTATCTCCATAAGCATCTGCTCCACCTTAGGCACAAGCAAATTATCCTCAACAAAATTGTGCGAAGCCAGATCCTGCTGACATACAAAGATATCAAATAATACCGTATTAAGTTCATTGGTAACACCAGCCGGATAGTACTTTACAATAATATCAATAAGCTCAGCCAACCTCACCTCAATTGAACTGTGCTGCTGAGAAGCAATCTTATCATTATACTCAAAAGCAACGGCATCACCACTATTATAAACCTCTGTCAGCTTCTCCAAATTAGCAAAATACCCCTCATTCTCCTCATTCATATGTCTGCTCACCTCAGCTGCAAACTCATCAAAATAGTTAAGGATAAGATACTGCATATCCTTACTCCCGTCGTCAGTAGCACTACCAAGCGATTTTCTGATAGACGGCAATCTGTAATCAATAAAAAAGCTATGCGAATTCTTAAGATAATCCAACAGCCCCTCAATCGAAAAATCAAGGCTTACAACATCTGGATTTGAAGTGTTAAGAAGATTAACAACCTGCAAAAAAGTCTTGTAATCAACGTTATTAAGATCACACACTTCCCTTATCGACTTTTCCCCAATTCCCAAAGAGATATTAAACCTGCTGAGCACATTAAGCAAAGTATAATTTGCATTAATAAGCTCACCCATATTATCCTTTTCTGTATATAATTTCTTTTCCATAACTGTCATAACACCTTCCTTTACAGTAATTTTATTGTTTTAATCCCGACAAGTCCTTTTGGGGTACTAACCCTACTATTCCGCCAGGGGTTGGGCACCAAAATCCTGCGTAGAACGCTCTCCAGGGTACCAACCCTACCATTCCACTAGGGGTTGGGCACCAAAATCCTGCGTAGAACACTCTCCAGGGTACCAACCCTACCGAAACCACAGGGGTTGGGCACCAAATTCCCGCGTAGAACACTCTTCAGGGTACCAACATATTATCAAAATATAAAGGGAAATTCATCTACTGACGAACTCCCCTCTATTTCTGTTCACTTAAAACAGTCCCTCGAATATCACATCCAAGAGTAATAAACAATAAATGGCTTAATTTTAATTATAATTAACAACTACTATCACCCGGGCTTACATATCCCATTGGATATTGCAAAGGTAAACCTGTTAATCATTTAAGACAATACCACATTTTTGGTATTTTTGGCCACCACACAACTAATTTTCCGCAAATAATCTCGCACTGCAAAACTCACATATTATGCATGACTTAGCTGCCTTTATCCTCTTGTTCGTCCTATATTTTGCTAAGATAAGAAATCTGCAAAAAAAATGGAACACCACCAATAATATTTCTTCCCAATCAATTACCAAAATAGTTGGGCACGCAAATCCTGCGTAGAGTACTCTCCAGGGTACCAACCTACCAAACCCACAGGGGTTGGACACGCAAATCCTGCATAGAACACTCTCCAGGG
>CALCUQ010000398.1 GCA_937906795.1 uncultured Bacteroidales bacterium
AAGAAGAGAAGCAGACAGCTATATTACAGCAGGGCTGGTAAGTATCAATGGCGTAACTGTTACAGAACTTGGAACTAAAGTACAACCAAACGACCAAGTGAGATTTAACGGAGAACGCATTAAGAATGAGAACAAAGTCTATATTCTAATGAACAAGCCAAAAGACTTTGTAACAACATTGAGCGATCCTCATGCAGAAAAGACTGTAATGAATCTTTTGGATGGCAAATGTGCTGAGAGAGTATACCCCGTTGGCAGACTTGACAAAGCAACAACAGGAGTGTTGCTTCTTACTAACGACGGTGAGTTGGCAGACAAACTTACCCATCCATCATTTGAAAAGAAAAAAATATACCACGTTTTCCTTGACAAAAATCTGAAGAGTACAGATTTCAATGCAATACTTGAAGGCTTCAAACTTGAAGACGGCCATATACAGGCAGATGCTCTCTCTTACATAGACGAGGACAAAAGCCAGGTAGGAATTGAGATTCACTCCGGCAGAAACAGAATTGTAAGAAGAATTTTTGAGCACTTTGGATACAAGATAAAAAAACTTGACAGAGTATATTTTGCCGGCCTTACAAAGAAAAATCTGAGAAGAGGCCAATGGAGATTCTTGACAGACATAGAGATTGCAATGTTAAAAATGGGATCATTTGAGTAGCATATGGATTTAGATAAAAGTTTAGACCAGATTAACAAAGCCGGGTTTGTAAACATTATTGGCAATCCAAATGTCGGCAAATCCACACTAATGAATGCGCTTGTAGGTGAAAAACTGTCTATTGTAACAGCAAAAGCCCAAACCACAAGACATAGAATAATGGGAATAGTCAATGGCGAGGATTACCAGATAGTATTTTCAGATACGCCCGGTATACTTAAGCCAAACTATATGCTGCAGGAAAGTATGATGGACTTTGTGCACACAGCCATTACAGATGCAGACATAATACTATATGTAACCGATGTCATTGAAAAAATTGACAAGAACAAAGAGTATATAGACAAACTCAACAATGTTGAATGCCCTGTTATAATTGCAATCAACAAATTGGATGAGAGTTCCCAGCCAAAAGTTGTCGAGCTTGTAGAAAAATGGCACTCACTTGTTCCAAAAGCAGAGATTTTGCCAATTTCCGCCCTTAACAAATTTAATGTTGACACTCTTTTAAAAAGAATTGTAGAACTTCTTCCACAGCAACACGCATGGTACGACAGAGATGTCTTCACCGACAAAAGCATGCGTTTCTTTGCCTCAGAAATAATAAGAGAAAAGATTCTGCAAAACTACAATAAAGAGATTCCATATTGTACAGAAGTTGTAATTGAATCATTTGAAGAGAATGAGCAGATATACAATATAAGTGCAATCATAAATGTAGTCAGAGAATCTCAGAAAGGGATTATTATTGGACCAAAAGGATTGGCACTCAAGAGAGTTGGAACACAAGCCCGTAGAGACATGGAGAAATTCTTTGAGAAAAAAGTATTTCTGAAAATGTTTGTCAAAGTGAATCCAAACTGGAGAGAAGACAAAAAAGAGCTTAAGAAATTCGGTTATATTTTTTAACTTTAAGCAATAAAATTTGTAAACCACATGGCAGAAAATCAAGATCCGGAGAATGACTTATACTCCCTGGAATCTCCTATAGACAGTAACGTAGAAGATACAGGGAAATATCAGAAACTAATAAAAGACGGTGACAGCAAATACAAGCTTACCGGAATGTACAAAGATTGGTTTTTGGACTACGCCTCATATGTAATACTTGAGCGCGCAGTACCTCATGTATCCGATGGTCTTAAACCTGTACAAAGACGTATTCTGCACGCAATGAAAATGATTGATGACGGCAGATACAACAAGGTTGCAAATATTATTGGCCAAACCATGCAATACCACCCACACGGAGATGCCTCTATTGGAGACGCTCTTGTACAACTTGGGCAGAAAGACCTGCTTATTGATTGTCAGGGAAACTGGGGAAACATACTAACAGGAGACAGTGCAGCAGCACCAAGATACATTGAAGCCCGTCTTAGCGAATTTGCCAATGATGTTGTCTTTAATCCCAAGACAACAGAGTGGATGAACTCTTATGACGGCAGAAAACAAGAGCCTGTAAATCTTCCAATCAAATTCCCGCTTCTTCTAGTTCAGGGAGTAGAGGGAATTGCTGTAGGATTGGCATCAAAAATACTTCCACACAACTTTGGAGAGGTGATTGATGCCGCAATTGCACATCTTAAAGGGGAAGATTTTGAATTATACCCCGATTTTCCAACCGGTGGACTTATTGATTGCAGCAAATACAACAAAGGTTTGAGGGGAGGCTCTGTTAAAATAAGGGCAAAAATCACCAAACAGGACAAGAAAACACTGATAATTACAGAAATACCTTTTGGGAAAAACACCTCTGCCCTTATTGAGAGTATAATCTCTGCAAACGAAAAAGGGAAGATAAAAATAAAGAAGGTTGATGACAATACTGCACAAAATGCAGAGATTGTCATTCACCTTTCCAATGATATTTCTCCAGATAAAACAATAGATGCCTTATACGCATTTACAGATTGCGAAGTCTCTATATCACCAAATGCCTGCGTAATTATGGACAAACAACCACACTTTATAGGGGTTGACCAGATTTTACGCACCAATACAGACTACACCAGAGACCTGCTTAAAAGAGAGCTTGAAATAAGATTAGGCGAACTTGACAACAGTTGGCACTACTACTCATTGGAGAAAATTTTCTTTGAAAACAAAGTATATAGAATTTTGGAGAATGATGCCGCAGATTGGGATACCCAACTGAATGATGTCTATAACAAGATGTCTGAATACCAATCTCTTTTGCGTGCACCAATAACAACGGATGATATAAACAGGCTTGTAGAAAAGCCTGTAAGAAAAATATCAAGGTTTGATGTAAAAGAGGTTGACTCAAAAATTGCTAAAATTGAGCAGGAGATGGAGAGTGTAAAATACAATCTTGAGCACCTTACTCAATTTACCATAGCACATTTTGAAAGACTTAAGAAAAAATACGCAGACAAATATCCAAGACTTACAGAAATAAGCAACTTTGAAACCATTCAGGCTACAAAAGTAGTTGTTGCAAATGCCAAACTTTACGCAAACAAGAGCGAAGGATTTGTTGGTATGGATTTGAGGAAAGATGACAATGCAGAGCTGATTGGTGATTGTTCAGATATTGATGACATAATTGTATTCCTTAAGAGTGGCAAATATATTGTAACCAAAATTACCCCAAAAGCGTTCATTGGCAAGGATATAATTCATGTTGCAGTGTTCAGCAAAAATGACGAGCGTACAATATACAATGTAGCATACAGAGACGGCAAATATTCTGCCCAAGGCAATACAGGTACAACATATGTAAAAAGATTTGCAGTTACCAGTGTTACAAGAGACAAGTGGTACGACCTTACCAAAGGAACTCCAGACTCGGTAATTACATGGTTCTCTGCAAACTCTAATGCCGAAGCCGAAATCCTTAAAATTTTCCTTAAACCAAAAGCTAAATTAAAGAAACTCATTTTTGAGTTCAACTTTGCAAGCATAGCCATAAAAGGAAGAGCATCAATGGGTAATATCTTGTCAAAAAATCCTATTCACAAGATTCAACTTAAATCAAAAGGTAAATCCACCATTGGAGGAAAACCAATATGGTTTGACACAGATATAAACAGACTCAACGAAGACGGCAGAGGAGAGTTCCTTGGAGAATTCCATACAGATGACAAAATTCTTGCTGTATTTAAAGATGGTACATTCTATACCTCCAACTTTGATTTGAGCAACAGATATCAGGGAGAGCTTCTTAAAATTGAGAAGCTGGATTCCCAAATCACTTACAGTGCCATATACCTTGATGGAGAGTCAGGCTCATACTATATAAAAAGATTCAGTTTCGAAGAGAGCGACAATGTTCCTGCCCTATTCATTTCTGAGTCAAAAGGATCTAAGTTTATAGATTTGTCGGCCGACGAATATCCTCAAGTTCTGATAAAATTTACCGGAAAAAATGCCAAGAGGGAGGATGAGATTATAAATGTTGAAGAGTTTATTGGCAAGAAAAGTTACAAGGCTAAAGGAAAGAGAGCCACAACATATGAAGTTGGAGAAATCTCCTTTACAGATCCAATTGTAAAAGAACAACCAGAGCAGACACAAGAGGGCTTTGCGCCAGGCAGCACAATAACATTTGATAACCCTACATTGTTTTAACATTAGGATATGATTATTTCTTTATGCGGTTTTATGGGTGCAGGAAAAAGCACCCTTGGTAAGGCTGTCGCCACTTTGTGTGGCTACAAATTTATAGATCTTGACCACTACATAGAGGACAAATATGCCACTACGATATCCGCAATTTTTACAAAATTGGGAGAAAACGGATTTAGGGAGCAGGAAAGGGAAGCTCTGGAAGAAATAATTCTGGAACACCAATACCTCAACACAAAAGGAGAATATAATGTAATCCTTTCTTTAGGAGGAGGAACCG
>CALCUQ010000399.1 GCA_937906795.1 uncultured Bacteroidales bacterium
ATTGTGTTGGCCGGGTTGAGTTTATGCAGTTGCAGCAAGGAGATGGTTATGGAGGAGGTGCCTGGTGGGTCTGGCAGTGGAATGGATACAATCAGGATTTCTCTTAAGTTTCTTGATGGTGCGTTTGATAGCACAAAAGCGGTGGTGCAACTGAATGAATCTCTTGTTGATAATGTGAATATGTATATTGTAAACAAGGAGGGAGGGGTTGTCTCTCATAATTATATAAACTCCCAGCAACTTAAGAGCTATGGCTTTAATGACAATTTTGTGTTGTATACCAATCATGAATATAAGGTTTATGTTGTACTCAATTGGGGGGAGGCACTTGTTGTGAACAGTGAGGAGCAGATACTTAATCTAAAATATACGCTTTCCAACATAAATGATATTGCAATGGGAAGTGGTGGGGTTATTTTTACCGGTATGTGTGATTTTATGGAATTATATAATGGTATGACTTTAGAGATTCCTGTTAAAAGGATAGTTTCAAAGGTTTCTTTGGTGTGTGATTTTTCGGGACTCAGCAGTGGGGTAGATTTGAAAGTGAAGAGTGTGAGTCTTAAAAATGTGCCTAAAGAGGTAGTGCTGTTTGGTAGTAACGTTGCGAGTTCTGTTATAAATGGGGAGATGCGGAACAGTGATAAACTACTGGCGGGGCTATCTACAACAGGAATCTCTTTTTATACCTTGGAAAATATACAAGGAGATGTGTCGGGAGCAACATCAAACAAGCAGAAAGCAACTATGCTTGGGAGCAGAAGGAATACTGCAACTTATATAGAGGTTGTATGTGATTTGCTTACAGACCTCAAGAGGGGAGATATAACTTATAGGTTTTATTTGGGTACAGCCCATAATAATGCAAATATCTTTAGAAATACCACTCAAGTTATAAACGTGGCATTTAAGGGGAATGCCTCTCTTAATGAAAATAGTGTAAGTGTAGACAACAGCAACTTAAAAGATAGAGTAACAGACCTATTGCTTGATGCATCACTGATAAACTTTAAAGGCAGATGGGGTGATACTCATCAATGTAAGGCTACCATATATCCTTCAACGGCAGGAGATAAGAGGGTGACATGGAGTTGTTCCAGCCAGCATGTAGCAACAATAGACCAGGATGGAATAGTAACATTTCTTATGTCGGGAATATGTACAATTACAGCAACATCGGTTGATAAACCTTCCATATCTGCAAGTTGTATACTTAATGTGGATTTGCGTTAAAGTACACGAATACCTCGCTATATATAATTTTCTTGGAAAGCCCTGGCACTTTTCTTTTAATATGTAATGTATCTTTTATTGTAAGATAAGGTGTTAGGGCTTTTTTCCTATCTTTGCGGCTCAAATGAAAAAATATAAATAAAATGAGTACAGAAAAGAAGAAAAGGGAATTCCCAAATACCTATGTAATAATCTTTGCCATAGTGTTGATCAGTGCATTGGCTACCTGGTTTGTTGGCGGAGGTGAGTATGTAAAGGTTGAGGATGCTCCCGGAGTATCGCATATGGATTTTAGGGAGGTGGAATCCCAAGGGCAATGGTGGAGCGTAATGGAGGCCTTTTATAACGGTTTCACAAAGCAGGCAGGAATTATCTGTTTTATTCTTGTTATAGGAGCTGCCTTTTGGGTGGTAAACAAAAGCAGGGCAATAGATGCGGGAATATTCTCATTCCTAAATACAGTAACAAAACTGGAGAAAAACAAGGTACTTGCAAAAATAGGTGTGAACAATATTATAATTGTGCTTATTATGCTAATGTTCAGCTTATTTGGAGCTATTTTTGGGATGAGCGAAGAGACTATAGCATTTACAATAATTCTGGTTCCGCTTGCAATATCAATGGGATATGATTCCATTGTAGGTGTTTGTATGGTCTATGTTGCTGCGCATGTGGGCTTTGCAGGAGCAATCCTTAATCCCTTTACTATTGGTATTGCCCAGGATATTGCGGGACTTCCAATGTTTTCAGGCATAGAATACAGATTTTTCTGCTGGATAGTACTTAATGTAATTACCATAACTTTTGTGCTTTTGTATGCAGGAAAAATTAAAAAGAATCCGCATAAATCAATAATGTATACAGCAGATGCCCATTGGAGAGACCATATCCAGGAGCAAGGAGGAGCTGTAGAGTATTACAAAAACAGAGCTTCATGGATTTCCTTTGCTATTGCAGCAGTAATTGTAGTGGCATTCTCATTCATTTACTCAGCCGACACATATCTGTCAATTGGAGCATCAAAATACCATACCCCATATTTATTGCCTGTGGTAGCAGTAATATTTTGTGCAGTGAGTTTGCTTTCTTTAAAGAAATCTGTCCATTTCTATATTTTGTCCCTTCTTGGTTTTACAATAGTATACCTTATTATAGGAGTGTTGGGATTTGGCTGGTATGTAGGGGAGATTTCTGCACTCTTCCTTACACTTGGAGTTTTGAGTGGTATTGCAATGGGTCTTAGCAGCAATAAAATTGTTAACGAACTGCTAGATGGAGCAAAAGATATCCTTAGTGCGGCATTGGTTGTGGGACTGGCTGCAGGAATTGTGCATATCCTGCAAGAGGGAAAAATAATTGATACAATCCTCCATTCAATGGCAAGTGGACTAAAGGAGGCAGGGGAAGTTGGATCTCTTGGTCTTATGTATGCAATACAGACCATTATAAATGTAGTTATTCCGTCGGCGAGTGCAAAAGCAGCCATAACTATGCCAATTATGGCTCCATTTGCAGATATAATAGGTGTGAGCAGACAGGCTACCGTAATGGCATTCCAGTTTGGAGACGGATTTACTAATATGTTAACCCCTACGTCGGGAGTATTGATAGCAGTATTGGGAATTGCAAGGATTCCATACAGCAAATGGTTCAAGTGGATTTTGCCGTTTATCCTTATACTTATTGCAATAGGATTCCTGTTGCTGCTGCCTACTATATACTTAAATCTAAATGGTTTTTAACCAAAATTTGAGATAAATTTTTGTACTTAGAGAATAAAATTCTATATTTGCAGCCCCGATTATGCTCGGGTATTTGTATAAAGTTAAGATTAACAACAAATTATGCCAACAATTCAACAGTTAGTACGCAACGGTCGCGAGGTGATTGTAGAGAAATCAAAATCACGCGCACTGGATGCTTGTCCTCAAAGACGTGGAGTTTGTGTACGTGTTTACACTACAACTCCTAAGAAACCTAACTCAGCTATGCGTAAAGTAGCTCGTGTAAGGTTGACAAATCAAAAAGAGGTGAATGCCTACATCCCAGGAGAAGGACACAACTTGCAAGAGCACTCAATTGTTCTTGTTAGAGGTGGCAGGGTAAAAGACCTTCCTGGAGTACGTTATCACATTCTTAGAGGAGCTTTGGATACAGCCGGTGTAGACGGACGTAAACAATCACGTTCACTATACGGTACTAAGAGACCAAAAGCAGCTAAGAAGTAAGTCATTAATTATTAAAAAATTTCTACAGAAATGAGAAAATCGAAGCCTAAAAAGAGGATTCTACTTCCTGATCCAAAATTCCATGACGTGATGGTTACACGTTTTGTGAACAATCTAATGTTGCAGGGGAAGAAGAGTATCGCTTATGCTATTTTTTACGATTCAATCGATTTGATTGGCGAGAAGATGAAAGATTCTGACAAGGCTCCACTAGAAATTTGGAAGAAAGCTTTAGAGAACATTACTCCACAAGTTGAGGTTAAAAGCCGCAGAGTGGGTGGTGCAAACTTCCAGGTTCCTACTGAGGTGCGTCCAGAGAGAAAAATTTCTATCTCAATGAAGAACATGGTTCTTTATGCTCGCAAGAGATCTGGCCGTTCAATGGCTGAAAAATTAGCTGCAGAGATACTAGCTGCATACAATAACGAAGGTGCTGCCTTCAAAAGAAAAGAGGATATGCACAAGATGGCTGAGGCCAACAAAGCATTTGCTCACTTCCGTTTTTAGTACCCAGATAGAACAAAATGGCAAGAGATTTAAAGTATACTAGAAATATCGGTATCATGGCACATATTGATGCCGGTAAAACAACAACTTCCGAGAGGATTTTGTTCTACACTGGTAAAACTCACAAAATTGGTGAGGTACACGAAGGTGGTGCTACTATGGACTGGATGGTTCAAGAGCAAGAGAGAGGTATTACCATTACTTCTGCTGCTACAACAGCATTCTGGAAATACAATGGTAATAACTACCAGATTAACTTGATTGATACCCCAGGCCACGTGGATTTTACCGTAGAGGTAGAGAGATCATTGCGCGTTCTTGATGGTACAGTTGCTACTTTCTGTGCTGTAGGTAGAGTTCAACCTCAATCAGAGACAGTATGGAGACAAGCAGACAAATATAGAGTTCCTAAAATTGCTTACGTTAACAAGATGGACCGTGTAGGTGCAGACTTTTTAGCGGTAGTAAGTGAGATGAAAGAGAAACTTGGTGCCAATGCAATTCCAATTTGTTTACCAATTGGTGCAGAGGATAAATTCCAAGGTATCGTTGACCTTATTGCAATGAAAGGTTACTTCTATGACCAAGAGAGTAAAGAATTAGTAAACTACGAGGTAAGAGATGTTCCAGAGAATATGCTTGCAGATTGTCAGGAGTGGAGAGGCAAATTAGTTGAGGCTGCTGCTGAGTATGATGAGGCTCTAATGGAGAAATTCTTTGATGATCCGGATTCTATCTCTGCCGACGAAATTATAGCTGCACTAAGAAAAGCTACAATTGATATGGCTATTGTTCCAATCTGTTGTGGTTCTTCATTCAAAAACAAAGGTGTTCAATTCCTTTTGGATGCAGTTATGAGATACCTTCCTTCTCCACTTGACAAGAAGAGTGTAGAGGGTACAAACCCAACAAACAACAATGTAGAGGTTAGACCATCTAGCGTAAAAGAGCCATTCTGTGCACTAGTGTTCAAGATTGCTACAGACCCATTTGTTGGTAGACTTGCATTTATGAGAGCTTACTCAGGTAAGTTGGAGTCTGGCTCATACGTTTTGAATACACGTTCAGGTAAAAAAGAGCGTATTTCAAGATTGTTCCAAATGCACTCAAACAAACAAAACCCTATTGAGTTTGTAGAGGCAGGTGATATCTGTGCAGCAGTTGGATTCAAAGAGCTAAGAACAGGTGATACTATTTGTGTTGAGACTCATCCAATTGTTCTTGAGTCTATGACATTCCCAGATCCGGTTATTGGTTTGGCAGTAGAGCCTAAGACTCAAAAAGACCTTGATAAATTAGGTATTGCTCTAGGCAAACTTGCAGAGGAGGACCCTACATTTACTGTTAAATCAGATCACGAGACTGGTCAGACAGTTATTAGCGGTATGGGTGAGCTTCACTTGGATATCATTGTTGACCGTCTAAGAAGAGAGTTTGGTGTAGAGATTAACCAAGGTGCACCTCAAGTTAACTACAAAGAGGCTATCCGTTCAACAGTACAACACAGAGAGGTATTTAAGAAACAATCTGGTGGTAAAGGTAAATTTGCCGATATTATTGTTGAGATTGGACCTGCAGACGAGGGTGTAGTTGGCCTACAATTTATCGATGAGGTAAAAGGTGGTAACGTTCCAAAAGAGTTTATCCCTGCAGTAGAGAAAGGTTTCAAATCAGCAATGGCAAATGGTGTCCTTGCAGGTTATGAGGTTACTTCTATGAAGGTTAAACTAAAAGATGGTAGCTTCCACCCAGTAGACTCAGATGCACTTTCATTTGAGATTGCTGCAAGACAAGCATTCCGTAAAGCACTTCCTAAAGCAACTCCAGTTATCATGGAGCCTATCATGTCTCTAGAGGTTGTTACTCCAGAGGATTATATGGGAGACATCGTAGGTGACCTCAACCGTCGTCGTGGACAGATCACCAGCATGGATGCTAAAGCAAATGCAAGAATTGTTAAAGCTAACGTTCCATTGGCAGAGCAATTTGGTTACGTAACTATCCTAAGAACTATTTCTTCTGGTAGAGCAACAAGTACAATGACATTCTCTCACTATGCAGAGTTGCCAGCTTCGCTTGCTAAAGACGTAATTGAGAAATCTGGTCACAAGGGACTTGGTGATGACGAAGAGTAATTAGAATTATAAATTGGTTAACATAACATACAATGAGCCAAAAGATAAGAATTAAACTAAAATCTTACGATCATGCATTGGTAGATAAATCTGCCGACAAGATTGTAAAAACAGTAAAAGCTACTGGTGCTGTTGTTAGTGGTCCTATTCCACTTCCTACAGACAAAAAGATCTTTACTGTTAACCGCTCAACTTTCGTGAACAAGAAATCTCGCGAGCAGTTTGAGTTGAATTCTTTCCGCCGTCTATTGGATATCTACAGCTCTACTCCTAAAACTGTAGATGCTCTTATGAAACTTGAGCTTCCTAGCGGTGTTGAGGTTGAGATCAAAGTTTGATGATGTAGCCTGCACGGCCCTCAGAGATCCCTTTGGGGGCCCGTCAGGCA
>CALCUQ010000400.1 GCA_937906795.1 uncultured Bacteroidales bacterium
CATTTCCAAGGAACATCCAACCCATCTTGCGGTAGCGTTCGACCCACCGGCAAAAACATTCAGGCACGAAGCATTTCCGGAGTATAAAGCAAACCGCAGTGCCGCACCGGAGCTGGTAAAAGCAGCCCTGGCCCCCCTTCAGGAGATACTGGCAGCCTTCAACATACCAGTTGTAATGATGCCCGGATTTGAGGCAGATGATGTAATAGGTTCAATGGCCACACAATGGAAAAGTGACAACACCCAGATTTATATGGTTACTCCCGACAAAGATTACGGGCAACTTGTAACAGAGAATGTGTATCAGTACAAACCTGCAAAAGGGGGAAATGAAATAGAAATCATAGGAAAAGAGCAAATCTGTGAGCATTATGGGATTTGCAACCCTCAGCAGGTAATTGACATTCTAACCATATGGGGAGACAGCTCTGATAATGTACCTGGCATTAAAGGAATTGGAGAGGTAGGAGCCAAAAAGTTAATGGCTAAATACGGGAGTCTGGATTCTATAATCAAGCATAAAGAGGAACTTCCCCAAAAACAACAGGACAATATAAATGCCTCATTGGAACAGATTCCAATGAGCCGTTTTCTTGTAACCATAAAAACAGATATACAACTTCCGGTAAAACTTGATGATATTGCAATCAAAGGGGCAGACAACAAAGAACTTGAGAGAGTTTTCAACAGATATGAATTCAATTCATTAAGAAAACTGCTTCCTGGGGATTTTGTAACCACATCAGAGAAAATTCTGTCGGGGAGTGAAACAAAACCTGCAGAGAGTTTTACTACAAAAGAAACTTCTGCAAAGCAGTTATGCAAAAACATTAAGGAAACAGGAAATTGCAGCATTATAGATATAGATGACACTTATATTGCATTTGGCTCAAAAAATGAGCACTGCATACTTGAATGGAGTGAAATAGAGCAAATTAAGGATATTGTGCAAGATAAAGAAATATCTAAAACAGGCTATAATTTCAAAAACCTTTACAAAAAATTATGGCAGCAGGATATATGCATGGCCGGAGAGATTTTTGACATTGAACTTATGCACTACATCCTTAATCCAGAAAGGACACATAAAGAGGAATACCTGTACAAAAGTTACCTGAACCTGGATATAGAAAATATAGGATCCAATGAAGATGCTACCTGCAATGACTGCCCTCCTGCCATGGAGATGGATTTATTCTCTTTTGCACAGCAAGAAGAGCCTTTTTGGCACTCGATACATTCAAGTGCTAATCACATAAACTAGTATAAGAAAAATTGGAATAAGATGCAATGCAATGCTTCATCTTAAAGACAAGATTCTCTCTGAGCTTGAAAAAGCAGGGCAGAATAGCCTTTATACACAAATAGAGGCTCCTTTGATAGAAGTGCTTGCCAATATGGAATATACAGGAGTAAAAATTGACACTGATCATTTGCACTCCTATAGCAGGGATCTGACCAAAGAACTTAATTTAATTGAGCAACAGGCATATCAGCTTGCACAGGAATCAATAAACCTGTCATCTCCCAAACAGGTTGGCATACTGCTGTATGAAAAACTGAAACTCAATCCTAAAGTCAAAAAGAGTGCAAAGGGGAGCTACCCAACAGATGAAGAGACTCTTACTGCACTAATGGACACACATCCTATAGTGAGCAAAATATTGGAATACAGAGGGATTAAGAAACTTATATCTACATATACAGATGCATTGCCAGAACTTATAAATCCTAAAACAGGGAAAATTCATACAACGTTCAACCAGGCACTTACAGCAACAGGAAGACTAAGTTCCACAAATCCAAATCTGCAGAATATACCTGTAAGGACACAGAAAGGAAGAGAGATAAGAAAATCATTTATTCCATCTACACCTGATGGTTATATTGTATCAGCAGACTACTCTCAAATAGAATTGAGACTTATGGCACACTTGAGCGAAGATCCCAACCTGATTGATGCATTTAACAGGAATATGGATATTCATACTGCAACTGCAGCAAAAGTATTTAAGGTAGATGAAAGCGATGTTACAAAAGAACAGCGCAGCCGAGCCAAAGTTGCCAATTTTGGAATTATATACGGTATATCTGCATTTGGATTGTCGCAAAGATTAGCAATGAGCAGAACAGATTCCAAACAGCTTATAGAAGAATACTTTAACAGCTACCCTAAGGTTAAGGAATATATGAACAACATGATTCTCAAAGGCAGGGAAGATGGGTATGTTGAAACTATATATGGAAGAAAGAGATTCTTGCCAGAATCAGGGAGATTAATCAAAAAGAGATTTTTAAAATTGTTATTACCCAGTATGCTAAATTCGAATTCTACAAA
>CALCUQ010000401.1 GCA_937906795.1 uncultured Bacteroidales bacterium
TGGGGCATAACGGAATGTTATATTCACTTCCATCAAGGGATCTTATTGCAGACAGTATAGAGTATATGTGCATGGCTCATAAAGCAGATGCAATGGTATGTATTTCAAATTGCGACAAAATAACACCGGGTATGGTAATGGCAAGTATGCGTTTGAACATTCCTACAGTATTTGTGTCGGGAGGTCCAATGGAAGCAGGTAAAGTGGATGGTCAGACTTATGATCTTGTGGATATAATGGTAAAAGGTGGTGACGAATCAACACCACAAGAGCTTTTGTCCAAATTGGAAAAATATGGATGCCCTACTTGCGGTTGCTGTTCCGGTATGTTCACTGCAAATTCAATGAATTGCCTTACAGAAGCATTGGGTTTGTCTTTGGTTGGAAATGGAACCATACTTGCAACTCACAAGAACAGAACAGAATTATTCAAAGAGGCTGCACGTATTGCTGTAAAAAACGCAATGGCATACTACTTTAATGATGACGAGAGTGTACTTCCAAAATCAATAGCAACCATTGATGCATTCAAAAATGCAATGACACTCGACATTGCTATGGGTGGCTCTACAAATACAGTATTGCACCTGTTGGCTATAGCTCATGAAGCAGGAGTTGATTTTACAATGAAAGATATAGATGCCCTTTCAAGAAAAATCCCTGTTCTTTGCAAAGTTTCTCCAAACAGCAAATATCATATAGAAGATGTAAACAGAGCGGGAGGTATTATGGGTATTCTTGGAGAACTGGCCAAAGGAGGATTTATAAATACCAATGTAAAAAGGGTAGATTATCAGACTCTGGAACAGGCAATTAGAGAGAACTACATTCTAAGTGAGGAATGTAAAGAAGAAAACAAGCAGAAATACTTGTCAGCACCTTGCAATCATTACAACATAATTCTTGGCAGCAGCAACAATTATTATGACCAATTTGACACAGACAGAAAAGCAGGATGCATAAGGGATATTGAAAACGCATATTCAAAAGATGGAGGTCTGGCCGTTCTTTATGGAAACCTTGCAGAAGACGGATGTATAGTAAAGACAGCAGGAGTAAGCGAGAATGTACTTGTATTTACCGGTAAAGCTGTTGTTTTTGAATCACAAGAAGATGCAGTTGAAGGTATCCTGGGAGGAAAAGTTAAAGAGGGAGATGTAGTTGTAATTAGATACGAAGGGCCAAAAGGTGGGCCGGGAATGCAAGAGATGCTCTACCCTACTTCATACCTTAAGAGCATGAAACTGGACAAATGCTGTGCCCTTATTACAGACGGAAGATTTTCAGGAGGGTCGTCGGGATTATCAATAGGACATATTTCTCCAGAGGCGGCAAACAAAGGAAACATTGGTCTGATAGAGAATTCGGATGAAATTTATATAAACATTCCAGAAAGGAAGATTGAATTGAAAGTATCCGAAAATGAGCTCAAAGACAGAAGAGCTGCAATGGAGGCAAAAGGGAAGGATGCATGGAAACCACAAAATAGAGACAGAGTGATAAGTGCAGCACTAAAAGCATACTCAGCAATGGTTTCGTCGGCCGACAAAGGGGCAATAAGAATTGTAGAATAACATTATCATTATAATATGGAAGCAAGAAAAATAAGAGGAACGGAGGCGCTATTACTTTCATTGTTGGAAGAAGGGGTAGATACGATATTTGGATATCCAGGAGGCACAATTATGCCTTTCTACGACAATATCTACGATTATAGAGATAAAATTGATCATATTCTAGTAAGGCATGAGCAGGGAGCTGTGCATGCAGCCGAAGGATATGCCAGAAGCACAGGAAAAGTTGGTGTATGCGTTGCAACATCTGGTCCTGGAGCCACTAACTTTATTACTGGAATTGCAGATGCAATGATGGATTCAACTCCAATTGTTTGTATAACTGCTCAGGTAAATGCAGACAAACTTGGTACAGACTTTTTCCAGGAAGCCGATATGATTGGCATTACAATTCCTATTACAAAATGGAGTTATCTTATAACCAAAGCATCTGAAATTCCACAAGTTATAGCCAGAGCATTTGCAATAGCAAAAGGAGGCAAACCTGGTCCGGTTGTATTAAGCCTAACAAAAAATGCTCAGGTTGAAATAATGGAATACAGTGGATACAACCGTTCACAGTACATTAAAGATTTGGCAAAATCTTCAAACCCTATTGATTCACAGAAGACACAAAAAGCAGCCCAACTGCTTAACAGTGCGCAAAAACCACTTATAATCGCCGGACACGGCATTACATTGTCGGGAGCAGAAGAAGAACTTAAAACTCTTGCAGAGAAAGGAAATATTCCAGTTGCAAATACATTGATGGGAATTTCATGCATCCCTTCTGAGCACCCTTTATATGTTGGAAAAGTTGGAATGCACGGAAATATTGCTCCTAATGCAATGACCCAACAGGCAGATGTAATTCTTGCAGTTGGTATGCGCTTCTCCGACAGAGTTACAGGTGAGGTTGAGGGATACGCTCCAAATGCCAAAATTATTCACATTGACATTGAAGAGACAGAAATAAATAAGAATGTAAAGGTTGATTTGCCTATTGTTGGAAATGCAAAAGATGTATTAGCCGGTATAATTCCTTACATAAAGTTTTCTCAAAGAGAAGAATGGTTCAAATATGAAGAAGAACTTGCATCTAAGGAATACGAAATGATAATAAGGCCAAAACTGCTGAGCGAAAAAGAAGAAATCTTTATGGGGCAAGTGGTTGACA
>CALCUQ010000402.1 GCA_937906795.1 uncultured Bacteroidales bacterium
AGAAGTGTACAATATTTGTTCCATCTCCTATGGTGGCAGAAGATCACCAGACACATAACGCAATGGCACTTGTAAATAAAGGTGCTGCGTTATGCATTAAAGATGCAAAAGCAAAACAGGAGTTGTTCCCTTGTATTAAAAAGCTCATAAATAATTCAGCTGCAATAGCAGAATATGAAAAGAACATAGCACTGCTTGCAAAGGCAGATGCAGGAAAGCAAATAGCATTAGAGTGTTTAAAACTGGTAAAGTAAATGAAGAATGTATATTTTATAGGAATTGGCGGTATAGGTATGAGTGCAATAGCACGATACTACAAATATGCCGGATATAATGTGAGCGGATATGACAAGACTCCAAGCAAGCTTACAAAAGCACTTGAGAGTGAAGGGATATCAATTCACTTTACAGAAGATATAACATATATTCCTAAAGATATAGAAGAGACTCTTGTAATATATACCCCTGCAATCCCAAAAGATATGGCAGAGCTGGTATATGTTCAGGAAAAAGGATACAAACTGGTTAAAAGGTCCAAAGCACTTGGCGAAATAGCCTCTATGCAAAAATGCCTTGCAATAGCCGGCACCCACGGAAAAACAACAACAAGTACATTACTTGCACATTTGTTTACCCATTCCAATACCGGTTGTAATGCATTCTTGGGTGGAATCTCCAAGAACTACCACACAAACCTTTTGCTTAGTAAAAACCAGGTTCTGGTTGCAGAAGCAGATGAGTTTGACCGTTCTTTTTTGCAACTGTTTCCAGATGTAGCTGTTATTACCTCAACAGATGCAGACCATCTGGATATTTACGGAGATGTAAATACAATTAAGCAAGCATTTGCTGAATTTGCATCACAAGTAAAAGAACATGGCTCTTTGATTATAAAAAAAGGGGTAGATATAGATCTTTTGAATACAAAAGCCAGAACATATAGCTATTCTTTTGATACAGAAGCAGATTTTTATGCAAAGAATGCAACACTTTTAGAGGGTGGATATTTTAGATTTGACATTGTGTATCCATCATACACAACAATATATGGAGAAAAAGCAAGTGAGGGAGAAATAAAAGGATGTACATTAGGCATTCCAGGCTGGGTTAATGTAGAAAATGCAATAGCTGCATCAGCCGCTGCACTTATTGGGGGAATGAAAGGGGATGAGATAAAACAGGCACTTGAAGCTTTCCAGGGAGTTGAAAGAAGATTTGACATTCACATAAACACCCCTCAAATTGCCTACATAGATGATTACGCCCACCATCCTAAGGAGATAAGTTCTGCTATCAGCTCTATGAGAAACATATTCCCAGGGAGAAAACTCACTGGCATTTTCCAACCTCATTTGTATACAAGAACCAGAGACTTTGCCGCAGAATTTGCAGAAAGCCTGAGCAAACTTGATGAACTTATTTTGTTGGATATATATCCCGCAAGAGAGTTGCCTATAGAGGGGGTTACATCAAATATCATTTTTGACAAGGTATCAATAGAAAATAAAGTTCTTTTAAAGAAAGAAGAGGTTCTGGATAATTTAAAGAACAGAGATCTTGATATTGTAATTACTTTTGGAGCTGGAGATATTGACAGACTGATTCCACAGATAGAAGAGATGTTGTTGAAAAAATTAGGATAGATTATGTTCAAAAAAATACTCATATATATATCCACAATACTAATCCTGGCAGGGTTGGCAGGGTACTTCTATTTTGCAACCATGCTATACAACAAGAAAGATTCCGCTCAAAAATGCAGCAGGATCAGCATAACTTTGCTGGACAGTCTTGAAAACAGATTTGTATCTGAACAAGAGGTATTGGATATAATAAACGGATTTTGCGGAACATTGGTTGGCAAAAACAGAGATACCGTAAATATTGCCGTTATTGAGAAACTTTTGGACCAAAGAAGTGCAATTAAGAAATCGCAGGTATGCATTACCAGAGACGGAGAACTTAAAATAGATATAACACAAAGGAGACCGGTTCTTAGAATCCAGACACAAAATGGAGGATTTTATGTAGATGAAACCAAATATATCTTTCCACTTGTAGAAACATTTGCATCATATGTTCCAATTGTAAGCGGAAATATTCCATTGGAGCTTGACCAAAGCTATAGAGGGACAATAAAAAACGACAATAAAGACTGGCTTACCAGGATAATGGAACTGGGTAAATACATAGACAATCACCCTTTCTGGAATGCACAGATTGAACAGATATATATAAATGAAAACAATGATATACAGCTTGCCACCAGAGTTGGAGACACAAAAATAATATTTGGAGACACAAAAGACTATGTAGAAAAGTTTGACAAACTGTATACATTTTACAAAAACATTATCCCTAATGAGGGGTGGGACAAATACTCCACAATAAATTTAAAATACAAAGACCAGATAATCTGCAAGATAAAAAATAAAAAAAACAGATAGCATTATGAGTAATCATGTAGCAGCCATAGATTTAGGAACCACCAAAGTAGTTTGCCTTATTGGAGAGAAAACTCCTAATGGGGTAAACATTATTGCAATGAGCCAGAAGCCATCCAAAGGAGTAAGCAGAGGCGAAGTAGTAAATATCAAACAAGTACTTGATTCAATGCTTCCTGCTATCAAAGAGGTAGAAGAGGCATCGGGAGAAAAAATCAAAGAAGTGTATGTAGGTATTGCAGGTCAGAATATAAGATGCGAGCAATCCAATGACCAGACTATACGTATTAATCCCGACGAACTTATATCCCAAAAGGAGATTGATGCTATTACCGAGAAAATGTACGGCACATTTTGTCAGGGAGGAGAAGAGGTACTTCATGCTATTCCCCAATCTTACAATATTGACGACTTTATGGGGATTACAGAGCCTATTGGAATGATTGGAAAAACCATTTCCTCCAATTTTAAGCTCTTTATTGGCAAAAGATCATCTGCTACATTCAGCAATCATGTAATTACCAGAGCAGACCTAAAGCTTAGAGAGTTGATTCTGGAACCTTTGGCATCTTCAAAAGCTGTTTTGAGCGAAGAAGAGATGGAGGTTGGCGTTGCTATGGTAGACATTGGTGGTGGTACTACAGATTTATTGATTATTCAGGATGGTATTATAAGGCATACAGCTGTTATCCCATTTGGAGGCAACAGCATTACAGAAGATATTAGAATGAGCTGCGGAATATCTTCCAAACAAGCCGAAAATCTTAAGATTTCTCAAGGAATCTGCATGAGTTCAAGAGCATCTGAAAAGAAAAACATTGTGATAACCGGCTTTAACGGCAGAGAAAGCAAACAGATTTCCAGCAAATTGCTTGCTACAATTATAGAGGCCAGAGTATCTGAAATTTTTGAAGCTGTTGAATTTGAGATTGAGAAATCCGGATATAAAAACTTGTTGAAGGCCGGACTTGTAATAACAGGAGGTACATCAATGTTGCCTACCATAGGAAGTCTTGCTGCCATGATTACAGGACTTGAAACAAGATTGGCTGCTCCAGATACAGTAACAGGAGCTATAGACTTGAATATGCCATCACTTTCTACAGCCGTAGGATTGGCAATTATGGGTTTGGAAAGTATGGAGAAAAACAATCTTAGAGGTTGTACGGTTGCTGCAGAAAACACCCAGCAGGCAGATAATGCACTTGCTGACACAGATACTGTTACAGATACCCAGAAACAAACCGCCAAAGAAGAGAAAAAAGAGGTTAAGAAAGAGAGGTTCAGTTTCAGCAAGCTTATAAAAGGACTTTCAAATGATTCTATGTTTAACGATAATGACGCATAACAGATATGACAGAAATGATTATTCCCGACGAATGGACACAAAGTAAATCCATCATTAAAGTAATAGGAGTTGGTGGAGGCGGTTGCAACGCTGTAAATGAGATGTTAAAGCAAGGAATAAAGGATGTTCAGTTCATGATCTGTAACACCGATATCCAATCACTTAGAATCAGCGATGTTCCCGAGAAAATAAGATTGGGTACAGACCTTACAAGAGGTTTGGGTGCAGGATGTGATCCTGAAAGAGGACGTAAAGCTGCAACAGAATCCATAGATGATATAAGAAAAGCTCTTGAAGGAAATACAGAGATGGTATTTATCACAGCCGGAATGGGTGGTGGTACTGGAACAGGTGCGGCTCCGGTTATTGCCAAGATTGCAAGAGAGATGAAAAAACTTACAGTTGGAGTAGTTACTCTTCCATTTAGGGATGAGGGACAAGAGTTCCTCAGACGTGCAATTATTGGTATAAAAGAACTTCAGAAACATGTAGACAGTTTGCTTATAATAGATAACCAGAAACTATATCAGGTTTTTGGCGAACTTACAGTATTCAAAGCCTTTCCAAGAGCCGATGAGGTGCTTTGTACAGCTGTAAGAAGCATATCTGAGATTATTACCCGCCCCGGATTCATTAACGTGGACTTTGCAGACGTTAAAATGATTATGCAAAATGGCGGTATGGCCATTATGGGTATAGGAGAAGCAGAAGGACCAGACAGAGCAGTAGATGCTGTAAGAAAAGCCTTTGAATCACCACTTCTTAACGATTGCGACCTTACAACAGCAAAAGGTGTTCTTGTAAATATTACATCCAGCGAAGAGGGAGGTGGACTTACAATGTCTGAACTTTCACAAATTATGGATCACGTAAACAGCTATACAGGAACAGCAAACAAGTTTAAACGTGGTGTGGTACTGGACCCTACAATGGGACAGAAAATTAGTGTAACAGTAGTTGCAACAGGATTTGATGTACAGAATCTTCCTCAAATTTCCTCTGGCGACGATGACCAGAACACCGTTATTCTGGATGAGTTTGAAACCAGCCCATTTGAAACATATGGACAAAATGTGTTCAAACCTACAGTAACAATTACAAAAGAGTCTGTCGCTGCCGCTTTAAACAAAAAACAGGAATATACAGATAATACCCAAGCACAGCAGCAGGAAGACGAAGTTACAGTAACTCCTTCCAACGAAATAATGCAGGAAGAGTATATAGAATCCTACAAAAGAGGGAACAACAAACCAGACCTAATCCTTGAGCAAGGAGAGGATATAACCAAATACGAAACAGTCCCTGCCTGGAAAAGAAGAAATATAAAGATAGAGGGGATAAATACAGACTTCAATTGCTGAAACATAAAAAATTAGTAAGTTTGTGCACAAAATATCAATAATATGAGTGAAAGAAGAACAAGAGTAAGGTTTGCACCATCTCCTACAGGCCCACTTCATATGGGTGGAGTAAGAACCGCACTATATAACTATTTATATGCAAAACAATCTGGCGGAGACTTTATTATCCGCATAGAAGATACAGATTCACAAAGATTTGTACCAGGAGCAGAGCAATATATTATTGAGGCTCTTAACTGGTGTGGCATTATTCCCGACGAAGGAGTTGACACTAACGGCAATGTAGTTGAGACACCTAGCGAGAAACATCCGCACGCTCCATACAGACAATCTCAGAGAAAACCTATATATAGAGATTACGCAGAAAAACTTATTGAGAACGGTTACGCATACTATGCATTTGATTCTGCCCAGGAGCTTGATGCAAAAAGAAAAGAGGCAGAAGCCAATAAAGAGACTTTTATATACAATTATAAAACACGTACTCAACTAAAAAACTCCCTTACTTTACCGGAAGATGAGGTAAAAAACTTGTTGGAGACCACAACAAACTGGACCATAAGATTTAAAAATCCGGAAAACGAGATTGTTAAGATGGATGACCTTATCCGTGGCCATATTGAGGTAAATACAAATACCATTGATGACAAAGTGCTGTGGAAAAGAGCAGATGAACTTCCAACTTACCACCTTGCAAACATTGTTGATGACCATTTGATGAAGATTACAGAGGTAATCAGAGGAGAAGAGTGGCTGCCATCATTACCACTTCACTATATGCTTTACAAAGCATTTGGATGGAGTGACACACAACCAAGATTTGCACACCTTTCTCTACTTTTGAAACCAGACGGAAAAGGCAAACTAAGCAAGAGAGATGGTGACAGACTTGGATTCCCTGTATTCCCGCTAAGATGGGTAAACGCAGAGGGAGAGGTTAGCCGCGGATACAGAGAAGACGGATATTATCCTCAGGCATTTGTAAATATGCTTGCCCTTTTGGGATGGAATCCTGGCACAGAGCAAGAGTTATTTACCATTGATGAGCTTATTAAAGTGTTCAGTCTTGAGAGGGTAATTAAGTCTGGAGCAAGATTTAATGTTGAAAAAGCAAAATGGTTTAATCAGGAATATCTGCGCAAACAGACAGATTCACAATTGGCAGACCAATTTATTCCAGTGTTAGCAGATAAAGGTGTTGATACCAATAAATATACTAAAGAGTTTGTAGAGCAGTTATGTTCGCTAATTAAAGAGCGTGCCCATTTTGTAGCCGATTTCTGGGATATTTGCAACTACTTCTTTATTGCACCAACCTCTTATGCAGAGAATGATGTAAAGAAATTCTGCACACCTGAAACAATGGAGATTATCACCAAGGTTAAAGAGTTTATATCCAATATGGAGATTAAAGAGTTTGACACAGCAAACGGAGCACCCAAACAGGAGTGTGTAAGCGATATTGAGGTTAAACTTACAGGATATATTAAAGAGAACGAGTGGAAGATGGGAGCTGTAATGAACACTCTAAGATTGTTCTTTGTTGGAATGGCCAAAGGTCTTGGTATTGCAGAAATTATTTACTTTATTGGTAAAGAGGAGGCAATAAGAAGAATTACCGCAGGAGAGAATGCTGTAAAATAATAAGGTTACTGCATTAATAATAGAGGTCGGAACACTTCACTGTGATCCGACCTTATATTTTTATTGGGCAATAAACCTGTAAACTATCTCCCCTATCTGTTTGTCGGGAGCCTTGGATTTTGCAGTGAACCTTGATTTTTTTGCCGCCTCAATTGCATATTTGTGCAAACATTCGTCGGGAGTAGAAGCAGACTCTATAATCTGTGCATTGGTTACATACCCTTTTTTATTCACTGTAATTTGCACATAAACATCTCCACCACCATAACATTTATACACCGGCACAGGCAAATATATTGCTTTACGCCCATCCAACTGATACGAAAGTACAGATGGCCCTTTATACTCTGGAGCATCGCTTTTAGGCTTATCAGAGGGGCTTGCAACAACATCCTCATCTGCACCTTGCTCCCTTAAAGCAGCCTCTCTTGAAGCATCCAACCTTTTTTGAAGCTCTCTTGCCTCATCATAAACCTGATTTGGATTGGAGAATCTGTCATCTTTAAGAGGCTCGGCAGACCGGTCTACAGCAACATTTCTATACGGATTTGAAGTTGTTCCGCTAAGAATATTATCCAGCTCCTCGCTCACTTTGGCCTTCATCTCCTCTTGTTGCTGAATCCTCTCATACTCCTCCAGCTTGCTGAAATCCAAAACAAAAGAAGTCTCCTCACTTACAATCCTGTTAATGGAAGTGAGGAGAAATATAATAAGAACCACCAAATGGAATATTATAGTGGTATAGAATCCTATCTTCTTTTCTTTTG
>CALCUQ010000403.1 GCA_937906795.1 uncultured Bacteroidales bacterium
CTTATACAGACTATTGGCCGTGCTGCAAGAAATGCAAATGGTCAGGTTATAATGTATGCAGACACAATAACAAAGAGCATGCAGAAAACCATAGATGAAACAAACCGCAGAAGAGAGAAACAGCAGGAATATAACCGTATAAACAACATTACTCCTACTCAGATTCTCAAAGGAGAAAGAAATATTTTGGGAAGAGAACTGGGAGCAACAGAATATAGAGCCCCTGCAGAAACGGTAAACATTTTGCAGGATCCTATTCTTGAAAAAATGGATTACAAGCAATTGCAGAAATCAATAGATGCCGCAAGAAAACAGATGGAGGCGGCAGCTGCACAACTTGATTTTATACAAGCAACAAAATTCAGGGACCAGATGCGATCCCTACAAGAACTGCTTACAAAGAAAAAATAGCATGATTGAGAAAAAACTAAACAATATAATTGAGATTTATCCTCCAGAAGGAGCTCAGCTTATTAAAAACAGTTTTGATTTTGCATCAGAACAGTTAAAAGGTAAAAGCAGAGGTAACGGACATCCGTTTATAGAACACCCAATTGGTGTGGCAGAGATTGTTTCTAACGAAATAGGCCTTATGCCAGAGGCTGTTGCAGCTATTTTTCTGCATGAGGGAACCAGGGAAAACCCAGAATTGCTCAAAGAGATTTCAAAGCAATACCCTGCAGAAAGCATCCTTATAGCCCAGGGACTGAATGACATTAGCAGCATTACCCTTAAAGACACCCAGCTGCAGGCAGAGAACTACAGAAAACTCATTGTATCATACTCAAAAGATCCAAGAGTAACCCTTATAAAGCTCGCCGACAGATTGGAGATAATGAGGAATCTGGATGTATTCCCCAAAAATAGCATAATCAAAAAGATTACAGAGACAATTATGCTATACATCCCTATTGCACACCAGCTTGGTCTTTATAAAATAAAGAGCGAGATGGAAGATCTTTACTTTAAGTATGCAGACCAGGAGAGTTACCGTACAATAACCAATAAACTTAAAGCAACAGAACCAGACCGCATAAAGCTTGTACAAGAGTTTGTAAAGCCATTGGAAGAGACACTCAGCCAAAGAGGAATTAAGTACAAACTTAAAGTAAGGACCAAAACTGCTTACTCAATATGGAAAAAAATGCAGAAACAGAAAGTCCCTTTTGAAGAGGTATTTGATGTTTTTGCAGTACGCTTTATATTGGATGTTCCTCTTGACAAAGAGCACGACTACTGTTGGGAAGTATACTCATTGGTTACTCAAGAGTACAAACCAGACACAAAAAGGTTAAGAGACTGGATTACAAATCCTAAACCTAACGGATACGAATCACTTCACACCACAGTTATGGGACCAGAAGGCAAATGGGTAGAAGTGCAAATTCGTACAGAGAGAATGGACGAAGTAGCAGAAAAAGGTATGGC
>CALCUQ010000404.1 GCA_937906795.1 uncultured Bacteroidales bacterium
ATCTTGTGAATAAATAAACGATGCCTGTAATAAAATAAGCATTAATATGATTACTATTCTCATAAGGAAAAGAAAACTATAATTAACGTGGCCAAAAATCCGGTCTTGTACTATTGGAATAACTCCTGCAATCAACACATCTTTGCAAGCTCCACCAAGGAGTACCGTCACCCATTGAATAGACCCTATATCCTTCACTATATTTTATCTTGATAAGATCAAAAGCTTCAAATTGGAGGGATATACAGCCCGATTCATAAAAATCATACTCTTCCCAGTTGATAAATTGCCTTTTTTCACTTACTGTGGTAACATTTATATATCCTATGGCAATCTCAGTGGTATCTGTAACAGAAGTGATATTTCCCCTTAAATCTACCGGCTGTGCAGAAAATATACCTCCAGTACCTCCCATATTACGTTGGAGTGTATGCCAATAGATGAACGCTTCTCTATCCAGAGCCTTCTGTCTAACATTTACAGAATACAAACCCATTACCCGTGTATCAGTCCGTGGTATTCTTCTAAGAATAAATTTTGAGATAATATTTTGGGATAGTTTTTCAGTGTTGGCTATACATATATCTGTTGAAGCATATTCACTCCAACAATAAGAACGTTCCATCCTCTCCTCATATGTAAGCTCTCTAAATCCTTCATTTACCCCGTAGGGAATATATTCTACAGTAGGCTTCTTGACTGCAGGACTCTCCCAATTCTCCGTATAGTTCCACTTACAATATAGAATATCCCTATCCTCATTATAAGTGGTAACCTCTATATTTGCATAAGTACCATCATCTGAAAAAGAATATGTAATTTTATCAATTGGAGGAGAAACAGCAACTGATTTGAAGCTGGAAACATACTCACCTCTTCCAGGTATAGATACAATAAGTCTGTACCTGCTGTCCAATTTCAAATCTCTTGTATCAATCTCAAACAAATCAGCCTCTTCATTGACTGGAAATCCACTATATGCTTCACCGGTTTCACTTTCAACCAAAACCGTTATACCAGACGGTACTCCAACAGAATCATCCCCTGAGAGTTTATTTGTAAAAGATATGTTCACTTGTGTTATATCACCAACTAAAATATCACCATCTACTACAACAAGGGGTTTGTCAAGCCCCTGCAGATTGTCATTTTTGGGATCATAATCATAAATACAGGAACAAAATAAAATGCAATACAAAAAAAGGGTGAACAGATAAAAATGTCTATTCCTAACCATAATGCATTAGTCTAAAGTGATTTAATTCTCGCCAAAATAGCAAAAATTTCCAGTAAAATACAAACTAATCCCCATTATTTCCACAATTAAAAATAGAGAGAGGGGTAATCAATTGATTATCTGCATATTACATATATATATAAACAAAAGTTAAATATGCAGCAAGCTTGGTCTGTCAATTATCAAAAATTACTGTTCCTTAGGGTAGTTGTCAAAGGCAAACGGAAGGAGTGATTCAACAGAGTCAAGGAGCAGAATTTCATTTGCGCTTCCTACTATTATTTTTACGGGGTTCCCGCTGC
>CALCUQ010000405.1 GCA_937906795.1 uncultured Bacteroidales bacterium
TTTTCTGAATGTCCCGTGGGATGTTCTCGTAATGGTAATCAAGACCGATCTCGCCAATGGCTTTTATTTTATTATTCATATTTATGTATGTTCCTCTATATTTTGGGCGGGCAAAGATAACACAAAATTGAGCATTTGAAAAAAGGGCAACCCGTTTAAGTTTTGGGTTACCCTTCTTTATTATCTTATACAAATTATTATTAGCAGCTTAGTTTACCGTCTGAACCAAGAACGTTAATAATTTTATGTTTGTACATTTTCTCCATATTGTCTCTTGCTGGACCTAAGTATTTTCTTGGGTCAAACTCTGCAGGTTTCTCAACAAAAGTTTTTCTGATAGCAGCTGTCATAGCTAAGCGTGAATCAGAGTCAATGTTGATTTTACATACTGCAGATTTAGCAGACTCACGAAGCCACTCCTCTGGAATACCAATAGCAGCTTTAAGAGCACCACCATATTTGTTGATAGTCTCTACCTCCTCTTGTGGAACTGAAGAAGAACCATGAAGAACGATAGGGAAACCAGGAAGTTTAGCCTCTACAGCTTTAAGAACGTCAAAAGCTAGTGGAGGAGGAATCATTTTGCCTGTTTGAGGATCAATTGTACATTGCTCTGGAGTAAATTTGTAAGCACCATGAGATGTTCCAATAGAGATTGCCAATGAATCACAACCTGTACGAGTTGCAAAATCAACAACCTCCTCTGGGTTAGTATATGTATGGTGATCAGAAGAAACCTCATCCTCTACACCTGCAAGTACACCAAGCTCACCCTCTACAGTTACATCAAACTGATGTGCATACTCAACAACTTTCTTGGTTAGTGCAATGTTCTCCTCGTATGGAAGGTGTGAACCATCAATCATAACTGATGAGAAACCTGAATCAATACAGCTCTTGCAAGTCTCAAATGTATCACCATGATCCAAGTGAAGTACAATCTCTGGTTTCTCGCAACCTAACTCTTTTGCATACTCAACCGCACCTTGAGCCATATAACGTAAAAGAGTAGCGTTAGCATATTGACGAGCACCTTTTGAAACTTGTAGAATAACTGGAGATTTTGTCTCAACAGCAGCTTTAATAATAGCTTGCATTTGCTCCATATTATTAAAGTTGAAAGCTGGAATTGCATATCCACCCTCAATTGCTTTAGCAAACATCTCTCTTGTGTTTACTAATCCTAAATCTTTGTAAGATACCATTTCTGTTATTTTATATAAAGTTTATATTAATTTCTGTTTCTTGCATTTAAAATACAATCAAACCTCTATCAAAAATCGTGCAAAAGTATAAATAAATTGTTACTTTTGCAACCTAAAGAAAGAGTATGGATAAAAAGGTTATAATATTCTCTGCACCATCTGGAGCGGGCAAGAGTACAATAGTACATCATCTACTTGAAAAGTATAATTTTTTAGAATTTTCTATATCTGCAACTTCAAGAGCCCCAAGGGGTAAAGAGGTAAATG
>CALCUQ010000406.1 GCA_937906795.1 uncultured Bacteroidales bacterium
AAGAACTATATCAACAATTGAACCGTCGTCAAGGAATGGCATATCCTCATCTCTTACTACTTTAGCAACAATACCTTTGTTACCGTGTCTACCTGCCATTTTATCACCCACTCTAATCTTTCTCTTCTTGGCAACATAAACCTTAGCAAGCTGCATAATGCCGGTTGGAAGCTCATCTCCAATTGTAAGATTATATTTCTTTCTCTTAAGTTCTGCATCATACTCTTTATGAGCTATCAAGTAATTATTTATAAGTTGCTTGATCATCTCATCTTTATAAGCATCACCAGTCCAGTTTGTTGGATTGATGTTCTCATAATCAAAAGTATTAAGCACCTCTTTAGTAAATGCACTTCCTTTTGACAAAACCTCTACACCATAAAGGTCACCAATTCCATTAGACTCTTTGCCTTCAACAAGAACAACCAACTTATCCAAGAATTTGTCTCTTAAGATAGTAGCTTTGCGTGTAAACTCGTCTTCAGCTTGCTGAATCTGAACTTTTGTATTGGTTTTAGCTTTTTTGCTGCTGGCATCTTTACCAACTCTTGCATAAAGCTTCTTGTCAATAATTGTTCCAGACAATGATGGAGATGCTTTTAATGAAGCATCCTTAACATCACCAGCCTTATCACCAAAGATTGCTCTTAGCAATTTCTCCTCTGGAGAAGGATCGCTCTCACCTTTAGGAGTAATTTTACCAATAAGGATATCACCTGGCTCTACAGAAGCACCAATTCTAATGATACCGTTCTCATCAAGATCTTTAGTTGCCTCCTCACTAACGTTAGGAATATCAGAAGTAAGCTCCTCCATTCCACGTTTAGTCTCTCTAACCTCCATAATGTACTCATCAACATGTATAGAAGTAAAGATATCCTCTCTAAGAATTCTCTCCGACAATACAATAGCATCCTCAAAGTTGTATCCTTTCCAAGGCATGTAAGCAACTTTAAGGTTTCTACCCAAAGCAAGCTCTCCTTTTTGAGTTGAATAACCCTCAGTTAAAATCTGACCTTTGGTCACTTTATCACCTTTTTTAACTATAGGTTTCAAGAATATAGAAGTACTTTGGTTAGTTTTTCTATATATAGGTAATTTGTAAACAGTAATTTCAGGATCAAATCTTACAAATTTCTCATCCTCAGTTCTGTCATATTTAACATGAATTTCATTACCATCTACATATACAATCTCACCATTCTCAGTTGCAGTAATCTGAGTTCTTGAATCTCTTGCAACAGGGCCCTCCAAACCAGTACCAACAATCGGAGCCTCTGGTCTTACAACTGGAACAGCCTGTCTCATCATGTTTGATCCCATCAATGCACGGTTAGCATCATCATGCTCCAGGAATGGAATCAAAGATGCTGCAATTGAAGCAATCTGATTAGGAGCAACGTCCATAAGATGAACCTCATCCTTACCTACTACAGGATAATCAGCCTCAAATCTACATTTGATTCTCTCGTCGGTGAAGTTACCTTGGTCATCAATGTGTGCATTTGCCTGAGCAACCATCTTATCCTCTTCCTCCTCTGCACTCATATACACACAACCATTGTTCGACAAATCAACTACACCATTCTCTACTTTACGGTATGGAGTTTCAATAAATCCAAGCTCATTGATTCTCGCATAAACACATAAAGATGAAATCAGACCAATGTTTGGTCCCTCTGGAGTTTCAATAGGACATAGACGGCCATAGTGAGTATAGTGAACGTCACGTACCTCAAAACCTGCTCTATCTCTAGAAAGACCTCCAGGTCCCAATGCAGAAAGTCTTCTCTTATGAGTCATCTCTGCAAGAGGGTTAGTCTGATCCATAAATTGAGACAATTGGCTTGTACCAAAGAATGAATTGATTACTGAAGACAATGTTTTGGCATTAATCAAATCAATTGGAGTAAACACCTCATTGTCTCTTACATTCATTCTCTCTCTTATTGTTCTTGCCATACGAGCCAAACCAACACTAAACTGGTTAGCAAGTTGCTCACCAACAGTTCTGATTCTTCTGTTGCTCAAATGGTCAATATCATCAACTGTAGCTTTAGCATTTATCAGTTGAATCAAATATCTGATAATCTCAATAATATCAGATTTTGTAAGAACTCTTGTATCTGATGGAGTTGCAAGACTTAATTTTTTATTCAAACGGTATCTTCCAACTTCTCCCAAATCATATCTCTTGTCTGAGAAGAAAAGTTTGTCAATAACGTCTCTTGCAGTAGCCTCGTCAGGTGGTTCAGAGTTTCTTAATTGTCTATATGTATAGAAGATAGCCTCTTTTTCCGAGTTACATTGATCTTTTTGCAAAGTATTGTA
>CALCUQ010000407.1 GCA_937906795.1 uncultured Bacteroidales bacterium
CTTGAACTTTAATGTTCTTTTTCTCTTTCTCTAACTCAGCTTTAGTTGCAGTGTGAGCATCTTGCTCTTGAGCAAGCAACTCTTTGTATTTCTTAATGTCACCATCAGCAGCAGCCAAAAGAGCAGTGTTAGTAACTTTAACAAATTTCTTACCACCAAAGTAATAAGTTAGACCTGCAGTAAGTGCGAAGTTACCGTCAGCGCTTGAGCAGCTGTAATCACCAAATGGAGATTGGCTAACCTCACCTCTTGCCTCAACATAAATATCAAAGAATTTGCTAACATTGAATTTACCACCTAGACCAACAGTACCACCTACCAAAGCAGCAGTTTTTCTCTCGCCAGCCATAGTAGCTTTTGTAATTGTTAGGCTTGGACCCATAAATGCGTATGCATCAAAAACTCTCTCAGGATTGTAACCAGAAATAGCATTTGAAATGTTGAACATAGCATCTGCTCTTAGAGCACCATATTTTTGTTTAATGTTAACAAAGTCACCGTTATCACCATTGATATAATCTGAATTCAATTTGGTGTTAAGGATAGAACCTTGTAATCTAACACCCCATACAGGGTTGATTAGTTTTCCAACAGATAGTTGGAATTGACCTGTTATAGCTTTACCAAAGCCATAATCACTGTTATCAGGGTTAACGCAGAATTGCATACCGCCTCCTAAACTTACAAAGAAGTTATGGCTGCCTTTCTCTGCATACCATCTATCTTTGTTACCAGCATTAGCAATAGTAGCCAAACCTAATAAAACTACTGATAAGATGATTAATTTATTTTTCATTTTCTGTTTTATTTAAAAATTGTGTTTTGGGAGTTTACTTCAAATGTACCTTGTAAGTAAGACCTCCCGAAAAATACTTACAACTTTGTAATTGAACTTGAGCATGTAACTGGTTAAACAATTCGTATGTTGCACCAATTGAGAAATCTCTACTGTCATATTCTGCAATAAATCTCAATTGAGGAGCAAAAGATGGATTATAAGTCAATCCTATTGCCAAACCATTATAATGGTAACTTATTCTGTTATTGTAGAGATATGCAAGGTGAACACCCAATCTTTCTGAACCTAACCTGAAATGCTTGGTTGCAGCTACATAAAATCTACAAAAATATCCATTACCACTGGCCGATGCCACCTGTCCATCACCACTTTCGGTATAAGGATCGGAAGTTCCAACCACAATAGCAGGCATCCACTTCCAATATTTTCCCTCCTCAATAAGTCTTAACCTGAACGAAAAATATCTGTCCTGGTTAGTAAATTTCTCACCATCCACTTTCCAATCAATTCCTATAGTCTTGGCCTTGAACATTGTTGCAGTATATGCAACCTCAAGGAAAGGAAAGATTGTTACGTTCAAATAATAATTATAAGTACCGTATGTCCATGGATTTGGAGTTATCTTTTTATGGAGAAAATTTCCACCAACCATAAAGGTTTTGTCATCTTGCATCTCAGCCGACGGCATGTGAAGCAACCCGGTGGTTCCATATGTCAACTGAGCAAAAAGCGCAAAGTTGCAGCAAAGGAAAATACCAAGAAGTATTGTCTTTTTTATCACTTTATGCATTTTACAACAGTTTTAAAGATAACTAAATTGCTAATTCATTAATTACTCAGCGTCACCAGCTCCACCACCAGCGTTTGAACCACCATGATTATCGTGACCATCGTGAGAATCATGAGAGTCATGAGAGTCGTGAGAATCATTACCGTAAACTAGAGAGATAACTGATTTAAGCTCCTCTAGAGTATAGCATGAATATAAAACGCCATCGTAACTGTAATCATATACGTTAGCCTCAAAGATGTGTTTTACATCGTAACCGATAACAGTTTTACCAGGGAATTTGAACTCTTGGTAAGCAGCTGTTGTATCCCACTCCTCAAAAGATGCACCTGAGAAAGGAAGACCTTTAGCAACTGATAGACATCTTGCTAGGTAAGCCTCAACATCAAGAGCTTTAACCTCTGAATATTGCATAATGAAACCAGTGTGAACATCATACTTAACCTCGCACTCATCCTCAACTGGAGTAACATCGTATGGTTTAACGATTACTAGGTTACCCTCCTCTACCTCAGCGTCAGCAGGAGTACCAAAAATTTGAGCAGCATCATCAGCATCAGCTAGAGAAATTTTCTCATGGTGAGATGGTTGGATAACAGCAATACCATCAGCATTGAACAAAGCTACATCAGCTCTGTTAACACTAACTTGACCATCTGGAACTGCTACAACAATAATCTCTCTTGTAACATCAATATAACCAGGAGCAGTAGCTGTTAGAGTATAAGTACCTGGGTTATCAATTTTGAAATTGAATGAAGAACCAGTTTGTTTAGCACCGTTTACAGAAACAGTACCTGAAATTGGTTGAGAAGTAGCTCCATCATAAAGAGAACCTACTAGATAATAAGCTGCAGGTGTTGGCTCTTCTGGAATAACAACTGGTGCTTTCTCGTAGCAAGCTGTTAAAAGAGTAGAGCAAACTGCAATGGCAAGCACAACTTTTGCGCTAAAACCAGACAATAATTTTTTCATTTGCATTTAATTTAAATTAACGTTTATAATCTAAAAATTTAATAATTGCTGTTTTATAAATAAAGGATTAAACCTGTTATCTTCTGCTATATTGTTTGATGGTTGGGATTTGAATCCTTTTCCATACACAAATTCATTTCCTGCGTTATACGCAAATCCCATGTTCCTACTAGGCAACACTCTAGGGATATGTTTTGTTCGCTTGTATCTGTAAGGAGGCAGATTCACCTGGAATCTAAAACCACCATTAATACCATCATTTCCTGCATGTTGGACTATCATTCCATACAGGCCGATAGAACAATATTTAAAGTGTCTTATCACATCCAGCCTTCCACCAAATTCTCCCAACAGATATCTCTCTGCATGCAACGCCACTTGTGTATTGTATTTAGCCCAATAATATCCACCTCCTATTGAGAAAGTGAATCTCATATCCTTAGTAGTACAACCATATTTGAACGGATGAATATTTTCACCGTTCTTGAACTCTCCCCACATACCATAACCTGTGTAGCTTAGTCTTGCATCCAGATAAAATCTTTCATTTTTAAAATGATAATCTGCATCAAGATCTACACCCCATCTGTTGTTGTTAAAAAATCCCACAGTACCTGTAACAAAAATATTATATGGCAACCTGAATGACTGTGACAAGGCAATTATACCAGGTCTGACAGATTCATACTTGTAACCATAATCGGTATATACAGGTACCACAAGTTGGGCTGTCAACTTACTTCCCTTCCATAAAGAAACCTCTACAGCAGGTGACAAGTTAATCAAAAACTCATACATCCTTGAGATCTTGATGTTTCTAAAACTGAACTCAGGATATACAACAACATCTACCTTAAACAAGGAGCTGTTTTTCTTTTTCTGTTTTTTTACAAGTTCCCAACTCTCGCCCAGATCATAACTCACATCCCAATCTGAACGTTTTATCTCCACAGCCTCATTAGTTTTGGCTTTAACGCCGCAATATAGTGAAATTTTTGGCACGTTGTTATCCAAAACAATCAATCTACATCCTTTTCCCTCTGGCATACCATTTTTCTGAATCAGATCAATAGCCTTGCCAATACCAACACCATTCAATCTGTATGCAATATTCTCTACAACGTAAACCCTTTCATTATCATCTTCTCCCCAACATACATTTTCAAACCCCATTGTTACTAAAGAATCGGTAACAATCTCTGCATTCTGGCAAAAACCAGCAAATGGGAACAACACAAATGCGAGTGCCATTAAAACACTCTTACATCTTGATTTCCAACTTTTTCTACTCATTTTTGCCTACTTTACCAATTAAAAATTGCAGCAAAAGTATATATTTTTTACTTATTATACAAATAAATGTAACTATATAAGAAATAAATGAATAATAATACCAAGTACACAATACTACAAAACAATGTCATTTCAATAAAATAAACCATGTCTGTGAATGGAAGGTTGGGATATATAAAAGCAAGAGAGTGACCTTTTGGTCACCCCCCTTGCCTTTATACTATAATAATATAGTTAGTCTTTGCAACAAATTGGTCTTATTTGAGTAAAGAAATCATTTCCTTTGTCATCTACCAAAATAAATGCAGGGAAATTCTCTACCTCAATTTTCCAAATTGCCTCCATTCCAAGTTCTGGATATTCAACACACTCTACACTCTTAATGTTTTCTTTAGCCAATATTGCAGCTGGGCCACCAATACTACCTAAATAGAAACCACCATGTTTGTGGCAAGCATCTGTAACCTGTTGGCTTCTGTTACCTTTAGCAATCATAATTTTGCTACCACCATTAGCCTGGAACAACTCTACATAACTGTCCATTCTACCTGCTGTAGTTGGGCCAAATGAACCGCTGGCCATACCTTTAGGAGTTTTTGCAGGGCCTGCATAGTAAATAGGATGGTTCTTTATGTATTCAGGAAGACCTTCACCTTTGTCAATTCTCTCTTTTAATTTTGCGTGGGCAATATCTCTACCTACTATAATTGTTCCGTTCAACAACAGGAATGTTGAAACAGGATATTGGCTAAGTTGTGCCAAAACCTCATCAATAGGACGGTTAAGATCCACTTTCACCCCATTTGCCAAAGCTGAGCCAGACAAATATTGCTCAGGAATAAGGCGTGCAGGATTTGAATCCAATGTCTCAAGCCAAATACCATCTCTGTTGATTTTTGCTTTGATGTTTCTGTCTGCACTACAGCTTACACCCATACCTACAGGGCAAGATGCACCGTGGCGAGGCAAACGGATTACTCTAATGTCGTGAGCAAAATATTTACCGCCAAATTGAGCACCAATTCCCAAACAATGAGCTGCTTTAAGCAATCTCTTCTCCATTTCAACATCTCTGAAAGCAGAACCGCTGCCACCCTCTGTTGGAAGAGCATCATAATATTTGGTTGATGCAAGTTTAACAGTCTTTAGGTTAAGTTCTGCAGAAGTACCGCCAATCACAAATGCAATATGGTATGGAGGGCAAGCCGCTGTACCTAAAGTTTTCATCTTCTCAATAAGATATGGCTCAAGTTTGTCGGGAGTAATAAGAGCTTTAGTTTCCTGGAAAAGGTAAGTTTTGTTTGCTGAACCGCCACCTTTTGCTACAAAAAGGAATTTATACTCATCACCATCTGTTGCATACAAATCAATTTGTGCAGGAAGGTTACATCCGGTATTTTTCTCATTGTACATATCCAAAGCAATGTTTTGAGAATATCTCAAGTTATCATTTGTATATGTATCATAAACACCATGAGATAGAGCCTCCTCGTCAGAGCCGCCTGTAAATACATACTGGCCTTTCTTACCAACAATAGTAGCAGTACCTGTATCCTGACAGAATGGAAGTTGTCCTTTTGCAGCTACGTCTGCATTCATAAGCATTTGAATAGCAACTGCTTTATCATTATCACTAGCCTCTGGATCAGACAAAATCTTAGCCACCATCTGGTTATGCTCTGGTCTTAGCATAAATGAAACATCATGAAACGCCTGTCTTGCCAAGAATCTCAAGCCCTCCGGATCTACTTTCAAAAATTCTTTATCACCAAATTTCTCTACACTAACATAATCCTTTGTTAGCAGATGATACTCTGTTGTATCTTTCCCAAGCGGGAACATTTCAACATATTTAAATTCCATAGTTGTTAATATTAATATTGTACTTTAAATGTCACTTGTTTGTTGTTTCCATCAGATAACCTCTCATAAAATCATTCAAATCCCCATCAAGCACCCCAGCAGTATCAGATGTTTCCACATTGGTACGCAAATCCTTTACCATTTTATATGGATGCAACACATAACTCCTTATCTGCGAGCCCCACTCTATCTTTTTCTTCTGCCCCTCAAGTTCGGCCTGTTTAGCCCTTTTCTTCTCCAACTCTATTTCATATAAATGAGATTTCAGAATTCTAAGGGCATTCTGCCTGTTATCCAACTGAGACCTTGTTTCTGTATTCTCAACCACTATTCCACTTGGGATGTGTCTTACCCTCACACCGGTCTCAACTTTGTTTACATTTTGTCCACCTGCTCCACTGGATCTGAAAGTATCCCACTCCAGATCAGACGGGTTTATTACAATTTCTATTGAATCATCAACAAGAGGATACACAAACACAGAAGAGAATGTTGTCTGACGCTTTCCCTGGGCATTAAACGGAGAAATTCTCACAAGTCTGTGTACACCGTTCTCCGATTTAAGATAGCCATATGCAAATTCCCCCTCAAACTCCACCGTAGCAGACTTAATGCCAGCCTCATCACCATCAATCACATCATAAACAGAGACTTTATATCCGTTTCTCTCTCCCCATCTTGTATACATTCTCAAAAGCATCATGCTCCAGTCATTACTCTCTGTACCTCCTGCACCAGAATTTATCTTTAGCAAAGCGCCCAGATTATCCCCCTCCTGTCCAAGCATACTTTTAAGTTCCAGTTCATCAAGCAATTTGTTTATTTTTTTCTCCTCTGTCTGTAATTCTTCCTGCGACGCCCCCATCTGCTCGAGCAACTGCATCTCCTCAATACAAGTGTCTATCTTGTCTATTGCCTCAACCCAGTATTTTATTCCCGACAACTTCTTTAAAAATCCCTCTGCCTGTGCCGGATTGTCCCAAAACCCCGCCTGAGAACTTATCTGCTCATCCTGTTTAACCTGTTCAACCTTTGAATCGTAGTCAAAGAGACCTCCTTAACGCATCCAGACGTTCTTTAAAATTACCCATATCTCTTTAAAATTATATCTTTATGCAAAGATAGTAAAAAAAGCTACCCCAATCTGTCCAAAACAGAGATTATTTCACTCCACTGATACCCCCTTTGCAAGGCAAATCTTACCACTTTCTCCCTTTTTGATTCTTTAGGGAGATCACTCTTATAAGAATCATATTTCTTCTGCATCAATTTAAGCAAATCATCTGCACAAAAAAGCTCCATATTTTGCATGATTGCCTCCTTTACAATATCCTCCCCAACCCCCAGCATTTTAAGGTTCATAGCAATCTTTGTCCGCCCCCACTTATTGAATCTGGCCTTATCCCGCACATACAAGCAAGCAAATCTGCCATCATCCACCCACTTTCCATCCCTTAGCACCTGCAGAATTTCAGAAATTTCGTCGGCCGACAATACTCTTCCCCCCTCCAGTTTGCCGTCAAAGCATATCTTTTCAATCTTTCTCCTAATCTGGCCACTACAGTATTCTCTTTTGGCACATGCACGCTGCAATAAAGCAACCAAACCTTCCCTATCCATACTAAAAATAATAACCTATGCTAACATAAGCAGAAACATTATCTGTTTTATCAGACCAGTTTATACTCAACGACAATGGTCCTATTGGAGAATTATATGAATAATCTATTCCGGCACCAAAAGTATTCCGACCCTGGTTTGTAAACATTTTCCCAAAATTATCACCATCACGCATATAGTTTACAATTGCAGAAATATAATGTTTCCTTGCCACCTCAGATCTCAAATCAAGTCTGCCTATTGCAACTCCCCTACCTGCCAGATCTGCATACTTGATTCCCACAAAAGGCAACTGATGTGAAAAATATCTTCCATAAACATTGCCCCCAACATAGTTCATATAAGGGACATGGTAAGTATCTCCAATTATCACCCTGGCATAAAAAGCAGGCAGCAATGTAAAGACTCTCGACAATTGGATAGCACCATTAACATTTAGTCTGAACGTTCCAAAAGGATTTGTATTTGCATGATAATCTGTTACACACAACTCAGCCTCTGCATCTATAAACAAACCCCTGTTTGGAAAAATCATATCATCCCTGCTATCCATATTTGCATCTACATACGTATTTATGTAACCGCCATCGTGAATATGGTACCCCTGCAGCCATTCTGGCGGATTATTACGCAAATACTCAGGAAAACTGTAGTGTTCAAATCTGGTTCCAAAAGTAAACAGGAAATTTCGCAGGAATTTGTTGCTTATATTAAGGTCTATCTTATGAGACTGCAAACTCAAATAGTTCATACGGCTATTTGACTGGTAAATGTTCATATCAATATTCTTAAACTCATAAGATGCACCAAAAGAAGGAGCTACATTTGCTTGTGGGATATACTTATACTCCAGTTTTACATACGGGTTGTAACTCAATCTGCCGGTAAGTGACAACTTTGAGCCAAAAAGATTGTATTCATTCAATCCAACATGCAACAATATTGCAGCAGCCTCCTCCGAATCAAATCTTGCACCAAAACCCACCACATTTCCAGGGCCTCTTTTTGTATGAATAACAAGCTTTTCATGCGCTGTATGAGAATCAATAATCTGATATGTGACAGACGAGAAAACCTTTGTACCCATAATAAGATTTACCGCATTGTTTATCTGAGATCCTGTCATCACAGCCATATCTTCCAATCCGGCAATCTTTTTAAGCCATTTTGATTCATTCTCGGTTACCCCTCTTATTTCAATATTCTCAAAAACAAAAACATCTTTTGTAACGTCTGTAGCCTTTACAGATTGTCCCAAAACTTTTTTCCTGTCATATTTGCCAAGTTTATCAACAAGTTTCTGCAACTGCGGCCTCATATTGTCCGCTGCCACATACCCATTCTTCATTAGCGAATCTACAGCCTCTGAATTGAAACTGAATGTACTGTAGTTTGATACATCAGGTTTTATGAGAATGTCCACATCTTTAACATTCCTGAGATATTTTTCATTTCCCATAAGACCAACTATCTGCCCAAAGACTTTATCTATAGACTTAAGTTCATCTACTGTAGCCAGATCATTCTGGATATCAACACCAATAACAATATCGGCACCAAGTTCTCTTGCAACATCTACAGGAAAATTATTTGCCATACCGCCATCAACCAGAACATCTGTTTCTGTATATACAGGAGCAAAGACTCCTGGAATAGACATAGTTGCCCTCATAGCCTGAGGCATTCTCCCCTCTTTAAGCACAACCTCATTCCCGTTTACAAGGCTCACAGCAATACAGGCAAAAGGGATAGGCAGATTATTGAAATCTATTGAATCCTGGTACCCCCCACAAAATCCATTTATAAAGTTCTGCACATTTTGTCCCGACAAAAAACCTGCAGGCAGGTACGCATTTATAGGATCCTTAGCATCATTCGACTTTTTGTGTTCATCTCTCCAGAAACCATAAAAAGGGATCCTAAACAAATATTTTGAATCTGCTTTCTTATTATCAAAAAGGGCCGCTTTTCTTGATGTTTTGTCACTCATAAGATAGTTCCAGTCACACTCCTGTAAAATCTTTTCCAGTTGCCCGGCATCATATCCCATTGCATACATTCCACCAACAAGACCTCCAATACTTGTACCTACTATCATATCCACAGGAACACCAACAGGGTGTCCATAAGAAGACATAGGTATTTCAGAAAACTCATCTCTCCAAGCCACTGTGGCATAATATACTCCACCTTCCAAACGAGTAGAGATACACTCAATCTCCAAGACCTTTGGTAACTCTATGTAATGTGTATAAGTCACCACATTAGAGATATTCAATGCCTCTTCGGTCTCCAGCAGCTCGTTGATGAGGACAGTCTGCACATAGTAGTCATAAGTGCCATTCTTCACTCCTTCGTCAAAGTAAGTCAGCTTACCATCCTTTGCATCAGTAGCATTCAGACGAGCCAAGAAG
>CALCUQ010000408.1 GCA_937906795.1 uncultured Bacteroidales bacterium
TTTCGGTATGAACCAGGGCGAGATCTATTATGATCCGCAGATGCCGGGTTATCCGAATCTGCCTCTTACAAGGAGCGAGCTTGAGAAAGTGAAGACTCTGGGTAATATAGTTGACATAAGACAGAATATAGATATATATCCGCCTGATTATCCCGACTCACCGATGATGCTATTCCCATTCAGTGAGGAGTTCAAATGGACAAGGGACAATTATGGCCCTATATGGATCCCTGAGAAGGGCAAAACTATAGAGTTGGATACCACCAACTGGAAGTTGTACGAAAGGATAATAACAGCCTACGAGAACAACACTCTTGAATTGAAGGACGGAGAGTTCTATATAAACGGAGAGAAGACCAACAAGTATACATTCCAGCAGGATTATTACTTTATGATGGGCGACAACAGACATAACTCCCTTGATTCCCGCTATTGGGGATTCGTACCGGAGGACCACATTGTTGGAAAGCCGTCAGTCATTTGGTTCTCAACAGATAAGTATAAATCTTTCCCTTCAAATATAAGGTGGAACAGGATATTCAAGTTTGTCTAAAAAACATTTGTATTATTAAAAAAAAAGAGGGATATTTGCAACCTCAAATTTGAATAATATTAAAAAATACATATAAAATGGCAAGAGTTTGTCAAATAACAGGTAAAAAGAGAGTGATTGGAAACAATGTTTCTCACTCTAAGCGTCGTACAAAACGTGAGTTTGCTCCAAACTTAAAGACTAAAAGATTTTGGTTAGAGGAGGAGAAAAGATTTGTTACTCTAAAAGTTTCTGCAGCTGGTATCAGAAACATTCACAAAAATGGTTTGGCTGCTACTCTTAAGAGTGCTCAAGAGAAAGGTTTAATTAACTTAGTATAATATATATAGATATGGCAAAAAAAGGTAACAGAGTTCAAGTAATATTAGAGTGTACTGAACAAAGAGAAAGTGGTGTACCAGGTATGTCTAGGTATATTACTACAAAGAACAAAAAGAATACAACTCAAAGATTGGAGCGCAAAAAGTATAATCCTTTCCTAAAGAAAGTTACTGTGCACCGTGAGATTAAATAATTTTTAAAAAGATTTTAAGAAATGGCAAAGAAAGCGGTAGCAACATTTAGTGGTGACAAATCACAACTAAGAAATTACGTTAAATGTATTCGTATGGTTAAATCAGAGAAGACTGGTTCATACGCTTTTAACGAGGAGATGGTTCACGTACAAGAGGTGAAAGACTTTTTCGCAAAGAAATAATTTGCGTAGTTAACAATACTTAAAAAGGGCAATTCTGTTAAAGAGTTGCCCTTTTTTATTTGCATCATAATTTGTACATTTGTAGGTTATTAAATTAATAAAATCACTATGGCATTTTTTGGATTGTTTGGAAAGAAATCTAAAGAGGAAAAAGAGTCTTTGGATAGTGGTTTGCAAAAAACCAAAACTGGAATTTTTGAGAAGTTGTCGAGAGCAATAGTGGGAAAGTCTACAATTGATTCGGATGTACTTGATGGTATTGAGGAGGCTCTTATTGCTTCTGATATAGGTGTTGAAACTACCCTTAAAATTGTGGATAGTTTGCAGGAAAGGGTAAAGAAGGATAAATTCATGAATACAGAGGAACTGCATTCTATTCTAAGAGAAGAGATTGAGCAACTGCTTAATATTGATTCTTCTTCTGATGATTCCAATGCAGAAGAGGCCGTATTTGATTTTAGCAAGAAGCCATATGTTATAATGGTAGTTGGTGTAAATGGTGTTGGAAAAACAACAACAATAGGTAAATTGGCTGCCAGATTGCACAATAGTGGCAAAAAAGTTGTTCTGGGTGCTGCAGATACATTTAGAGCAGCGGCTGTAGACCAATTGGTTATATGGAGCCAGAGAGCAGGAGTTCCAATTGTAAAACAGGAGATGGGTTCAGATCCTGCTTCTGTTGCATATGATACATTAAAATCTGCTGTTGCTCACGATGCAGATGTTGTTCTGATTGACACTGCGGGCAGATTGCACAATAAAATCAATCTGATGAACGAGCTTACAAAGATAAGGAATGTAATGAGAAAAGTTGTTCCCGATGCACCTCATGAAGTTTTGTTGGTGTTGGATGGTTCAACCGGACAAAATGCTTATCAGCAAGCAAAAGAATTTACCAAAGCAACAGATGTAACAGCATTGGCTGTGACAAAACTTGATGGAACAGCAAAAGGTGGAGTTGTTATTGGAATTTCTGACCAGTTCCAGATTCCTGTAAAGTTTATTGGAGTAGGAGAGAAGATAGAAGATTTACAAATCTTTGATAAGAAGGAGTTTGTAGCATCATTGTTTAAGAAATAAGAGATTAAGATATAGATATGAATATTTCGTATAATTGGTTAAAGGAGTATGTTAAATTTGATTTGACTCCTGCAGAGGTTGAGAAAATTCTTACCTCAATTGGTCTAGAGGTTGAACATTATGAGCAGGTTGAAGAAATCCCTGGAGGTTTGGCAGGTGTTGTAGTGGCAGAGGTGTTGGAATGTGAGAACCATCCTGATTCTGACCATTTGCATATTACTAAAGTTAATGCAGGAAGTGGAGAGCCGCTTCAGATTGTATGTGGAGCACCTAATGTTGCAAAAGGACAGAAAGTAATGTTGGCAACTCTAAATACAAAACTTACTTTCAGCAATGGAGAAGAACTGAAGATAAAAAAATCTAAGATAAGAGGAGTAGAGTCTTTTGGTATGCTTTGCGCAGAGGATGAGTTAGGATTAGGACAAGGACACGACGGAATTATGGTTCTTGATCCTTCTGCAGTGCCCGGTACACCAGCAAAGGATTACCTTAACTTAAAAACCGATACATTATATGAAATAGGCCTTACTCCAAATAGAGTTGATGCTGCTTCATTCATTGGTGTAGCAAGAGATTTGAGTGCTTATTTGAGACTTAACAATATGGGGGGAGAGCTTACCCTTCCAAATGTAGATGAGTTTGATAAAAAGATTGCAGTTGCACCAAAGGAAGGGGCTGTAAAAGTTACTGTCAATGCTAAAGAGGGAGCTCCAAGATATTCTGGAGTTACAATAAAAAATGTAAAAGTAGCCCAATCCCCTGATTGGTTAAAGACAAAACTTTTATCTATTGGTCTAAGACCAATCAATAATATTGTTGATATTACAAACCTTATTCTAATGGAGATGGGACAACCTCTTCATGCTTTTGATGCAGACAAGATAAAGGGAGGTAATGTTGTGGTAGATTACTGCAAACAAGGAACAAAATTCACTACATTGGATGAGGTAGAGAGAGAACTCTCTGATAAGGATCTTATGATTTGCAACAGTGAAGAACCTATGTGTATTGCAGGTGTATTTGGCGGTTTGGACAGTGGCGTAACAGAAAGTACAACAAATATTTTCTTGGAGAGCGCATATTTTAATCCAGTAAGTGTCAGAAAGACCTCAAAAAGACATACCCTTAAAACAGATGCATCTTTCCGTTTTGAGAGAGGCTGCGATCCAATGGTAACTCCATATGCTCTTAAACGTGCAGCTTTGTTGGTTCTTGAACTTGCAGGTGGAGAACTTGTTGGAGATATGGTAGATGAGGTATCTGCACCTATTGAGAAAAAGATTGTGGAGCTTGATTATGCCAGAATGCAAAGACTTATAGGAAAAGAGATAGGAGCAAAAACTATCAGAGATATACTTGTTTATCTTGATAAGGAGTTTGTTTCTGAGAGCCAGAGCGGTTGCACTGTTAAAGTGCCAACATACAGAGTGGATGTATACAGAGAGTGTGATATTGTAGAGGATGTGTTAAGAATTTATGGATATAACAATATAGAGATTCCATCAATTATAAAATCATCCATTAATACAACTCCAAAACCAGATCCAGAGAGAGTCAAAACATTGGCATCTGAGTTTATGGCCTCTAACGGTTTTATGGAAATGATGAACAACTCACTTACAAAAAGTGAGTATTATGCAGATTTAAAATCATACCCACAAAGCAATTGTGTTATGATTATGAATCCGCTAAGTTCAGATCTTAACTGTATGAGACAAACTTTATTGTTGAATGGCCTTGAGGTTGTTGCGTATAATATTAACAGACAGCAGAATGATCTGAAACTTTTTGAAGTAGGAAATGTTTACAGTTTCAATCCAGAATATAAGGCACCAGAGTATGATATAAATAATCCCGATGAAGTTATTGCTCACAGAAGTGATTCTTTAAAAGCTTACAGCGAGGAACCAAGATTCTCTATTTTTATTACAGGAAACGGATATCAAAGCTGGAGAAACAAAACAAATGGAGGTAACTTCTTTACATTAAAAGGGTATCTTGAACTTTTGTTAAAGAAGTTTGGTGTAAGTGTAGCAGATTTGGAGTATGAGGTTGCACCTGCAGATTTATTTGCAGAGGGATTAACTTATAAAGTAAATGGAGGAAAGACTATTGCTGTTATGGGTACAATCTCAAAGAGCAGATTAAAACAATTTGGAATAAAACAACCTGTATTTGCAGCAGAAATCAATTGGAATGTATTGCTTAAGGCAATTAAAAAGAATAAGGTACAATATAAAGAACTTCCAAAATTCCCAGAAGTCAAGAGAGATTTGGCTCTATTGTTAGATGAGAATGTTTCTTTTGCAGAACTGAGAAAAACTGCATATCAAACTGAGAAAAAGCTTCTTAAGAATGTAACATTGTTTGATGTTTATAAAGGAGATAAAATTCCAGAAGGCAAAAAGCAGTATGCATTAAGTTTTGTATTGCAAGATGCTGAAAAGACACTTAACGACAAACTGGTAGAGGTTGTAATGACCAAACTGTTGGAGTCATTCAAAACCAAACACGGAGCTGTTCTAAGATAAGAATTTGTAAAGAGTATATGTAGCAAGAGGGTGCCTTAGGGTACCCTCTTGTGCTATTCTACTTTTGTAAAAGTTATATCAATTTGGAGTGATACTTTTAATAATAACTAACTGTCTGTTGTTCCAATTCACTAAGAAGGTTATTAGCCAATCGGCTGGCGCCAAGTCTGAACAATTCTGGGGTCAACCACTCTTTACCTAAAATTGTATCTACAATGGCAAGATAGCAGATTGCATCTTTTGCAGCTACCATACCACCTGCAGGTTTGAACCCGATTTTTATGCCTGTTTTCTTATAGTATGCCTTAATGCATTCACACATTACTATTGCTGCCATAGGGGTTGCAGCTGGCTCTTGTTTGCCAGTAGATGTCTTTATAAAGTCTGCTCCGGCTTCCATAGCAAGGAAAGATGCTGCAGCAATTTTATCGGGAGAAGAAAGGGCTCCGGTCTCCAAAATAACTTTAAGGTGTTTGTCTCCAACAACCTTCTTAATCTCAGATATTTCATGCACGGCTCTTTGGTAATCACCCTCCATAAATGCGTTAAGAGCCAGTACAATATCCACTTCATTAGCCCCTGCCTCAAGTGCCATTTTACATTCAAGGAGTTTAACATCCAAAAAGCTTTGGGAGTTGGGGAACACACCTGCAACAACTGTAATGTTTACCCCCTCTGCTGTAAGATTATCCTTAACGGCTTTGCCTAAATTGGGATATACACAAATAGATGCAGGGGTAGGGTAGTTTGGATATACAGATTTAATGTTGTTTACTTTCTTTGTAAAATTGGCAACTTTGGTATATGTATCTGTAGAGTTTAGTGTGGTAAGATCCATATATCCAAGGCAATCTGCAAGGTTGGCAGGAGTAACCCAATTGTCTATATTATTATGAATTGATGTAATCAGTTTGTCTATACTCTCAATATTTGGAGTGTAATTGTATTTATTTAAAATATTTTCCATATATCTATTCTTTGTTTTTGGTATCAATCAATATTGTAACAGGGCCATCATTGGTAAGATCCACTTTCATGTCTGCTCCAAATTCGCCTGTTGCGACAGGCTTTCCTAGTGCTTCTTGCAGACTGTCAATCAATTTCTTATAAAGAGGAATTGCAATATCAGGCTTAGCTGCTTTAATATAAGAAGGTCTGTTTCCTTTGGCAGTAAGTGCATGTAATGTAAATTGGCTTATAAGTAAAATATCGCCATTTATATCCTTCACCGACAAGTTCATCACACCTTGCCTATCATCAAAAATCCTAAGGTTTACAATCTTTTTTGTAAGCCATGCAATATCTGTATCGTTATCGCTCTCTTCTATTCCAACCAAAATCAGCATTCCCTTTTTTATCTCACCAATCACATTTGTACGCAAGTCATTGTCAAATGAATGTCCAAATGCAGGAGTGTGCTCTCCATTGGGATGTACGCTAACACAGGCTTGAGTGACTCTCTGTATTACAACTCTCATAATTTATCCTTTTATCTGAATTTTAAAACCCTCGCTAACCAATGGTGCTGCAATAGCCTCCATTTGCTCCACTGTTACCTTTTCCAATCCCTGGGCAGGAGTTTCTCTGTCTAAAGTATACATCATAACCTCTCTTGGTTTAAGTTCTCTTACTAGCTCTTGCCATTTGCTGCAATGGGTATCATTGGTGCAATCAATACTAACTCCATCAACATTCCCTTTAAGGAACATTGTCTGCCGAATAAAGTTGCCGTCAAACTGTTTAAGATTCTTTATAGTTTCAGTTAAGGAGTATGCACTATTGGGTCTGTCTATGGCATTGACCATATCTTCAATAGGAGAATCTATCTTTAGAATAGGATTGTCTACTTTCTTTAAAGCACCCACAATTGCAGGATTTGAAATCTGAGTTGCATTTGAAAGGACAGAAACTTTTGCAGATGGATACAATTTGTCTCTTAATGCAAGAGTTATATCTATAATTTTAGGAAAATCAGGATGAAGTGTAGGTTCTCCGTTCCCAGAAAACGTAATTGTGTCAACTGCAATTGCGTTACTGCTTAAATTGTGCAGCTTATTGGTAAGAGCCTCTTCTACCTGGGCCAATGATGGAAGAGTAGTGTCATTTTTACCATCTTTGTTCCACCCGCACTCGCAATAAATGCAGTCGAAACTACACCATTTTCCAAATTTTGGCAATAGGTTTACACCTAGTGAATTACCTAATCTGCGACTTTTGATAGGTCCAAAAACAATATCGTTAAATAGTATTGTAGACATATTATTCTCCTTTATAGAATTCTTTTTGTAGTAGAGTTGTCGGTAAGCTTCATCCTTTCCCAATCTATATTGCTTATTAAAACTGCACCTGGTTTTTTCCCAATTTCAAAACTGCCTAATTCATTCTCTTTTCCAACAACATAGGCACCATTAAGGCATGCCCATGTGAGAATTTCCTTAAGTGGAATTTCTGGGAAGTTGTTGTGAAGACAAACAATCTCCTTGGCAATGGAAAGAATTGTGTTGCTTGATAGACTATCTGTTCCCAAACAAATCTTAAGATTATTCTTTCTCATTAGATCTAATGGGGGTAATGCTCTATGAATAAATATATTGGATAGGGGACATATTGTAAAATACGGCTCTTTAAGATTCTTTTTGGCATAATCTATACTCTCTTGGTTTATAACCGCATTATGTACCAGATTTATTCTTCCTTCTATTGGTGCTCCCGCAAAAGTCAGCAGATTGTCTATAAAATATACCAATGCAGGCTTGCCGGTTACAGGTGGTGTGCTCAAACCTCTCCCTTTATAATTCTCTGCAAGTGCACCTGTCCCTTTGGAAATCATATCTTCTTCCTCAATACTCTCCTGGTTATGGTAAGATAGGAATCCGCTCTTTAACCCCTCCTTAGAGGCCATTTGAAGTAATTCAGGACTCATTGTATATGGCGAATGAGGTGTGATTGCAGCATCCAATCCAAGGCTTGCAGCTGCAGCTGCAACCTCTTTGCCGGAATTTATAACATCCTGAGCATCTTGTGGCTCTGTACCAAACAATTCAACATATGTTCTGGTATATAATGGAGAAACAGATTTATAATCAAAGCTTTCTGTGCAGTTGCTAATATCACACATTGCACTTACCCCCTGTGCGTATAAAATATCAATCTGGTCTTTAAGAGCTTTAAGGCGTCCTTGCTTGTCTACGGCACATCTTAACTCATTTATCTGGTTTATAAAACCGCTCATGCCGGTTCCCTGCTCAAAAAGATTGACAAGATGTGAAAGTTCTATATGGCAATGTGCATTTGTAAATCCTGGACATAGGATTCCGTTATAGAATTCTGTATCCTCACACTCTTGGTTAAGTTGTCCAATTTCAACTACTGTATTATTGTTGTCAAAAACTACATATCCGTTCTTTATAGGATCTCCTGCAATAGGAAACACATAATTAGCTGCAATTTTTCTCATATTATCCAGTTATTTTTCCAGTTTCTCACCATCCATTTCTTTAAGCTTCATTCTGTCTGGTGCAGACATATTTGGCCTTATTCTTTTGTTGCTTGGTTTGAAATCAAACTTTTCAATTTTTCTTTCCTCTTTCTGTTGAGTTTTGTTTGAGGATATTATTTCATTTGTCAGTTTGTTGTCTGATTTTGTTTCTTTGTTACTGCCAGCAATATGGTCTTCAAAAGTATATTGTCTTGGCAGTAGGGTGTTTTCCCACCAGATACTGTTGCCAGGAACATCCATTACAGCGGTGTCAAGAATATTAAAATCGATTTTAGTATCATTCATAACCAGCCATTTGAATGCACGTACAAAAGGTTTGTTTACCAGTTGGTTTATTGGTGTTTTTAAGACTTCTCCTCTTACCCACCAGTATTGAGGTTCATACTTTTCTTTGTTTCTTTTTCTGTCAACAGTTCCTTTTAGCTCTTCAGCTCTTTTGGAAAGCATTTTTCTGGCTCTAATGTGCAGTTGCTTGTATGTGTCTTCTTCTTGGAGATAGTATGTTATGGAATTTTTATAATCTTCCAGTGTGTATCCGTATTTTTCAATAATAGGCAGATATACAAGCATTGAGTCTGCTTTAAGACGCTCAGGTGAGCCCTCTTCGAGAATCTGGTCTGCCAAATACATATCAGCAATAATGTTGGCCATATCTGCTTTCGATATAATTTTATCGGTGTTTTTATTACACCCTGTCATTGAAAAAACAGCCCAGAGCAATATGGAAATTGTATAAATTATTTTAATCTCTTTCATACCAAAAATATATTACACAAAGGTAAATTTTTATTATTATTTTTGCCAATGCAAAAAGTGTAAAATGAGACTTAGACCTCCTAAAATAATAAAGAAGATGTTCCCAAATTTCATATGGAATTTTCCAAATGAAAAGCAGGGGATATTCCTTACTTTTGATGATGGTCCACGTCCGGAGGTAACACCTTGGGTCCTTGATCTTTTAGACAAGTATAATGCCAAAGCTACTTTTTTCTGTATAGGAAAGAATGTAGAGTTGTTTCCCGACACATTTAATGAAATTATAAAGAGAGGGCATGCTGTTGGCAATCATTCCTATAGCCATGTTAAGGGATGGGGAATGAAGACAGGAGACTACATAAGGGACATTGATATTGCAAATGACCTTATAAAGTCCAATCTGTTCAGGCCACCATATGCCAGAATTGGCCCAAATCAGGCGAGAATGCTCAATGAGCGTTATAATGCCGTAATGTGGAGCATAATAAGCAGGGATTACAACAGAAATATAAGCAGTGCCAAATGTGCAGATAATGTAATTCCATATCTGGCCCCCGGTGAGATTATAGTATTCCATGATTCCATAAAGTGTGCCCCAAATTTGTTTGAGGCTCTTCCAATGGTTCTGGAGGCAATAAAGGCAAAAGGCCTTGTATGTAAAAAAATTGAATTATAAATAATAACAGATAGATATGAATGTATTAGTACTTGGATCTGGTGGCAGAGAGCATGCCATTACTTGGAAAATAAAGCAAAGTTCTCAATGTGAGAATCTTTATTGTATGCCGGGAAATCCTGGAACAGCGCAAATCGCAACCAATATCAATGGATCTGCCAAAGATTTTGAGGCAGTAAAGAAGTGTGTTCTGGAAAACAATATATCATTGGTTGTAGTTGGTCCGGAGGATCCTCTTGTATCTGGCTTGCAAGATAAATTTACAGCAGATGCACAATTGAAGGATGTGTTGTTTGTTGGTCCATGCCAAAGGGGTGCTATGCTGGAAGGAAGTAAGGATTTTGCCAAAGAGTTTATGGTCAAGCACAATATCCCAACAGCAGCATACAAAAGTTTTACTAAGGAAACTGTTGATCAGGCAGATGAATTCCTATCTACATTAAATCCTCCATATGTACTTAAGGCAGACGGATTGGCAGCAGGTAAAGGTGTGCTTATTCTTGATTCTTTGGAGCAGGCTCAAAAAGAGTTGAGAGAAATGTTTAGCGGTAAATTTGGTAATGCGGGCAATACCGTAGTTATTGAGCAGTTCCTTAAAGGTATTGAGGTTTCTGTGTTTGTTCTTGTATCAAATAAAGGTTATCTGATATTGCCTGAGGCTAAGGATTATAAGAGAATTGGTGAGGGTGATACAGGTCTTAATACAGGTGGAATGGGTGCCGTTTCTCCTGTTGTGTTTGCCAACAAGGAGTTTATGGATAAGGTGGAGCAAAGAATTATCAAGCCTACAGTTGCCGGTTTGCAGAAAGATAACATAGACTACAAAGGATTTATTTTTATTGGTCTTATGAACTGTAATGGTGATCCATATGTGATTGAGTATAATGTTAGAATGGGTGACCCTGAAACAGAGGCTGTTATGACAAGAATAGATTCAGATTTGCTCGGACATTTGGTTGCAGCTGCCAAAGGCGATCTTACTGGTGAGAAGATAGAGATTTCTCCACTTGGTGCTTTGACTGTTGTTTGTGTGTCGGGAGGATATCCAGAAGAATATGCAAAAGGACTTGAAATTACAGGAAGCAAATATTTACATGAAAATAATGCAGACAGCCTGGTGAAAGTTTTCCACGCCGGCACAAAAGAACAGGAGGGCAAATTGCTTACCAATGGGGGCAGAGTGTTGGCTGTAACTGTAAATGGAAATGGTATTGAATCTCAAAGAGAGGCTATTTATGCTCAGTTGGACAAAATAGCTTATGAGAAAAAATATTATCGTAGAGATATTGGGTTGGATTTGTTGAACTATAAAGGTTAGTTGTGGGCAGAGAGGGGTCATTTATAATAAAGTGTCTGTATGTGTTGGCGGCATTTATGCTTGTCTCATCTCTGTTTTTTATAGGTCAACATAATTATATTGGAGCAGGCATTGGGTTGTTGTGTATAGCAGCATCTGCAGTGCCTGTCTTTATAATTAATTCTATGGTAACCAAATCTGCAATAAACAGTGGTATAACACTTGCTGTTTTTCTGATTCTGGTTTTTTCAAATCCTAGTGCAATCAATTTTAATTTGGCGCATATAGCTTTAATTTTATTTGCATGGGGAGAGTTCTATAATTTGAAAGGTGATAATTTTAAGGCACTTTTTCTCCTTTCTTTTGCGGCAATCTTTCTTGAACAGCTTATGTGGATTGTTCCTGTAATGTTGCTTGTCAATACTGTTGGAAAATCAGATTTGCCAAGAACTTTTATTGTAAATATTGGGGCTGTGTTAATGCCACTACTCTATATTGTGGTATTTAGACATTTGATGTACAGGGATTCTGTTGAGTATATTAATGAGTTTGCTGGCAAGATGATTGATGTATATTCTCCTGTGTTAAGTTTGAGCTTTACAAATATCTTTTACATTGTTGTAGTTGGAATAATGTCCATTCATGCAATGTTTCATGTTACTGTGAGAAATACACAAAATAATATTGCTACAGGAGAGGTTCTTACAAATGAACTTATAAGTTCTGTTTTGCTTTTTGTGCTGTTTGTCCTTTTCTGGGGAAATTCTGATGTGTCAATCAATATAATTCTGGCATTTCCTATGAGTATAGTGTTGTCTAATCTCTATACTACCAATCTTTCGAGTGCATATTCAAAAATTGAATTGATATTGTTTGTATGTGCAGCTTTTTTAATGAGGCTCGATTTATTTATATAAATCTTCAAATCTGCAAAAAAAATGAGGCCGGATTTGACCGGCCTTCATTTATTGTATAAGGAAGTGTTATATACTCAATTCTTATTTGTTAGTTCTGCCAGGGTAAACTTTAAGAGCCTCCTCTAGACATTTAACTGCATTCTTAAGATCCTCAACTTTAAGAACGTAAGCAGCTCTTACTTGGTTTGTACCCATACCTGGAGTAGCATAGAAACCGGCAGCAGGAGCAACCATTACAGTTTGTCCCTCATATGAGAACTCCTCTAGTAACCATTGTGCAAATTTATCTGCATTATCAACTGGAAGCTCAGCGATAGTGTAGAAAGCACCCATTGGCATAGGTGAGAATACACCCTCAATTTTGTTAAGACCCTCTACAAGAACGTTTCTTCTAGTGATATACTCCTCTTTAACAGCTGCAAAGTACTCTGGTGGAGTAGCTAGTGCACCCTCTGCTGCAATTTGACCATAAGCTGGAGAGCATAGACGAGATTGAGCATATTTAAGAACACCTTTCATTACCTCTTTGTTTTTAGAGATAATAGCACCAATTCTTACACCGCAAAGGCTGTATCTCTTAGAAACAGAGTCCAATAGGATAACGTTTTCCTCTAGGCCTTTAATGTGCATGCAAGAGTAGTGAGGCTCATCTGTATAGCAGAACTCTCTGTATACCTCATCTGAATAGATGTATAAGCCGTGTTTTTTAGCAATCTCACCTAGTTTCTCAATAGCCTCTTTTGTGTAAAGAGTACCAGTTGGGTTACCAGGATTACAAATTAGGATACCTTTTGTTTTAGGAGTAATATGTTTCTCGAACTCCTCAATCTCAGGAAGTTTGAAACCCTCTTTGATATGAGTTGTAATAGGAACAAGTTTAATGTCATTTTGAATAGCAAATGCATTGTAGTTAGTGTAGAAAGGCTCCATTACAATTACCTCGTCACCTGGATCACAAGTAACAGCAAGTGCAAATTGAACAGCCTCTGTACCACTTGAAGTAACAATAAGGTCTGCGATATCCAAATCAATACCAATACCTTTATAGTATTTCAATAGACCCTCTCTGTAAGAAAGATTACCAGCTGAGTTAGAATACTCAATAACTTTACCGTTAAAGTTTTTAACTGCATCCAAAGCCTCTTTTGGAGACTCAATGTCTGGTTGGCCAATGTTTAGGTGATATACTTTAACACCTCTTTTTTTTGCTGCATCAGCATAAGGAACCAATTTTCTAATTGGAGAAGCTGGTAAAATTTGAGCTTTACGTGAAATTGTTAACATAGTAAATTTTATTGTTATGTGATTTTAATGTTTGTTATTTTACTTGTGTAAGTTCGTACATGAATTTTTCAATGTTAGGCATCATTTTGGATGTTGGAACAGGGAAGTTGTTTACCATTATCACAAATCTTATATAACCGTTGTTGTTTGGTTTTTCAACATAACCTGCATAACATCTTACACCTGTTAGAGAGCCGCTCTTTGCGTGGATTCTGCTTTTGTGCTCAACTGGTTTGTCTTTTAGAACATTTTTAAGAGTACCGCCACATCCAGGAACAGGGAAACTCTCCAAATATTTTGCAAAGTTATCATTTTTTAACATAAACTTGTAAAATCTGCAGAAAAACTCAGGAGTTACAAAATCTTGTCTTGATAGTCCGCTACCGTCTCTTGTATCCAATCCTTGATCATCAACACCATATTCTGCAAGAAGTTTTCTTACTGCCACTCTTGATGAATCATAGCTTCCTACACCGGTATACTCTTTACCAATGGTTTTGAATATTGTCTCAGCAAACATATTGTTGCTGATTCTGTTTGTTACATTTATAATCTTGCTAAGGGCAGGAGAGTAGGTTTCACATAGTTGTTTTGTCTCTTTGCAACCTTTGTACTCTTGTATGTCAATAATCTCAGGGTTGCTGTTGATGCCTTGGTTTACCAAAAATTCTCTAAAGTGGTATCCGCAGCTCAAATGAGGGAAACGGCTTGAATTGGTAACAACTCTAGGTGCTCTGTCTTTTGCATATGTACCGGTCCAACGGCCTGTTAATGTCATATCCTGTACAAAATACTCTGTACCGTCTCCAGTTTTCTCTTTTCCTGTTGTAACTTCATTGATAAGTTGCAAACCTGGAATGTATGGGTATTTTTGTTGGATATTTACCGGATCACCCTCATTTTTGCCAGGGGCAATTGTGAAGTAGTGAAGGTTTTCGCAGAACGACAAACCATGAGCTGTATTTCCATATGAGTAACCAAGATTACCCCATGACCAGCTGCTTGGCATTTGTTCTCTTGCCATCCATGAGTCATCAACAACAATGTTTCCGTTTATCTGTTTGATACCGGCTGCTTTGATTGCGTTTGCCCATACACCAAAGATGGAGTCAATTGCAAATGCTACTGTGTCTTTAGATCCAAGGGTAGGGTCTCCACCTCCAATGATATGGATGTTTCCATTTAAGACACCGTCTTTAATATCGCCGCTATATGCAACTTTGGTTTTGTATTTGTAATCTGGTCCCAAATATGCCATAGCAACACCTGTTGTAATGGTTTTTAATGTAGAAGCTGTAAGCAATGGGTAATTTTTATTCCATTGTGCAATAACTTTGTCATTGTCATCTACAGCCAAAATGCCCACTACTGCAGTTCTGAATAGAGGGTCTGTTTTAAGGTTTTTGTCAATAACTCTTTGTGCAGATGTACTTTGTGCACTTAAGTTTAAACTTATGGCTAAAAGAAGTACTAAGCCAAGTGTAAATCTTAGAATTTTCATAATGTGATTAATAATGATTTCAAGCAAACAAATATAACAAATATTACTCCTGTGGCAAAATAAAAAGATGGTTTAAAACTCTTTAAAATATTCCTTATAGCATTTGGAGGTATATTTGTTCAGTTGATGCTGCAGTCTTGAGTGTCTCTTATCAGATTTTGAGTTATATGTTTTAATTAGTTGAGCCTCAAACTTGTGTTGATTGTCAAATAGTTGCTTTTGGAATTTGTTTTTAACTCTTGAGATTTCTACAATTCTGTTAGGATAATCTTCAAGCACCCATTTTAATCTCTCTGTAAATTTCCAGGCAATGGCATCAGGGTAATTTTTCTGTTTCTCTTTGGAGTCAATAAAGTGCTTTTCCATAGCTTCTGCTGCAGATGAGAATCTGGTAAATCCTTCTGGTGACTGTGTCATGCCGCAGTACCATGGGATAAATGCCTCAATGCATGGGCTTGCTGCTGTTGCCCACATAATGGCGCCAATCTCAACAGGCATGTTTCCTCTTAACTGGAATATTGCAGCACAAACGGTTTCGTCATTGCATATACACTCATTGTGGGAATCGGTTTTTCTCTCTTTTATGATGTTGTCGGGAATATTCTCTCCATGGCTGGAAAGGATCTCAATCATATCATTCAAGCCAAGCTTCCTGTTGGGTTTTACTGCAAAAGTGTATGTGTCGGGATTAAGAGTATATTCCTCTCCTGTAAGATAATTCATTGCAGATATGTGCCTTATTGCGTTTCTATATGCTGCGTATGTGCTTGGATTTGAATATACTTTTTTAAATATGAACTCTCCGTGGGTCTGAGGATTGTACCAGCCCCTTTGCTGGGCGTATGAAATTATGTCGGGAGAACCCAGAAAATTTGCTGTGTCTGAAAGATCAATTTTTCCAATGGTATAGTAATTTGGAATTGTCATTACCATATCATCAGGTACCCTTTGGGCTATCCAATGGCGCCCTTTTACAACACTGCATACCCATCCTTCATTACAGTCTGCTACTGAGTATGTTCTTCCGCTTCCTCTGTATCCTTTTTCTGTTACAAGTCTACCTATTATTTTAACTGCATCACGGGCAGATTTTGCATATTTTGCTACATGTTCCCTTACTTCATACAATACGCCTCCATCTGTAAAATCTTCTCTGTCTTCTCTGGAATTGCAGGCGTCGGATACAACGGCTACTCCGTATTCATTGAGAAAACCATCTGCAACGGCCATACCTGGAAATTCAACCCATATATATTTATTGGTCCCTTTTTGTGCATTTGCGGGAACATTGTAAATATTGATCATTTGCTCTCCGCTATCATCTTCATTATGGGCCAATAGTACGGAGTTGTCCAAAGTTGTGTTTTTACCGGCAAGAACTGCAAAACAATTCCATCCGTCGCCCTCTTGCTGTGCAAAGAGTTGAGATTGTGAAAGCAGGGCAATAAAAAGAATGATAAATTTTGTGTATGATTTCATAATGGGATAGGTTTTATCTGTCAGCAAAGATACTATCTTTGTTACAATAATTATAAAATAGAAAATGGTATGAGAAGAATATTTGTATCTGTGGTGATATGCCTGCTGGGGTGCAGCTGTCTGTTTGCACAAAAATCTTATATACGTATATTAAAAACGGCTACATTTATTAGCAAAATGTAGCCGTTT
>CALCUQ010000409.1 GCA_937906795.1 uncultured Bacteroidales bacterium
AATATCCTGATGCACGATCATTGGGCTATTTTGGCAGCTTCTTTTTTCGGGAAGATTCTTTTTCTGGATATTCATTGGGCAAGCATCTATACAAAGTCCGCAACTTGAACATGAATAGATTTCTGCTTCTGCCAAGCCTTTTCTAGGTGTTCTTACGTGTAATCCTGCATTCTTCAAAAGAATGAACAAAGCTTCTGTTGGGATATGCATGTATCTGCTGAACGGCAGACACAAAAAGAAAACACCAAGTACGGTTGAATATGCCCACCAAGTTGGCAAAATGTGATAGTCATTGCTCAAAAAGCTGGCAAACAACCAGTTCATTGGTTTGGTAAGAAAACTTCCTCCTGCAATTCCAGCAGTAAAACTTTCTGCCAACAGTCTTAGAGGAAATATACTCCACAAACAAATCAGGGCAACTCTGTCTGCAAAACAAGGTTTGGTTGTTCTTCTCATTCCCAATGCTGTTGATCTTATTCTCTTGTACATTGCCAATCCTACACCACTTAAAACAACCAACAGGAAAAAGTCCATTAAAAAGAAAAAGAATGCCCCTTTTAAAGATACATCTCCTTGTTGTTTTACAAAGTATCTGAAGAATATGGGGTAGTATAGGTTTCCCATTTTTTGTGGTACATAAAGAAATACCTCTATGTGACCTATGACAATAAGCATAAACCATCCAAATGCTATACTTGCATGCATATAGCCAAGTAAAATGTTTCTTTTGAAAATTTTCACATGCAATAAGCAGTCGCAGATGATATCTCTTATATTCTTATATATAATTTTAGGTGTTATAAGGGATATAAAAAACTTTTTCAGATCCTCTTTTGGAATATTCATGAACAATCTTATGATTGCAATAATCAGATAGGTAAATATAAAATACATTCCTATAAGAAAAGGCAATACAAAATTGTCGTATCCACCTACTATTCTTTCAATCATTACTCTTGATAAATTTTACAAATTGAAATAATAAGATTTCTTGTGTTGATTGCCCTTGGACACACCATAGAGCATTTGCCGCAAAGCAAACATCCTTTTAGCATATCCAAAGCTGTCTTTTCCTGGCCATTCTGTAATGCCAGTATAGCAGAGCGGACACTGGTTTTTGTAAACTTGCCAGCTGTACAACTTGCGGTGCAACTTCCGCATGCCATGCATTTGAGTACATCCGGCTCAAGGTTAACCAGTGCTTCAAATCTTTTTTTATTGAATTTATCCAAATCTATACGAGAACTTGGAGTTAATGCATACCCAAATTTGTTCATATATTATTTGTATAAATAGTTGTGGATTTGAATAACTGCGGCTCTTGCCTCATGTAGTGTGTCAGGTATTGTTTTTGGACCTGTACAAGCTCCTGCATAGAATACACCATTGCTTTCGCTCTCCTGTAGCTGATATATTGAATCTTTGCAGATAAAGTACCCATCTGTATCTGTATTTACATTCATCATTTTGGCAATGTTTATACCGCTGCAACTGTTTTGCATACCAGACATAAGTACAAGCAAATCTAATGTCACTTTTATTGGCTTTCCAGATAACGTATCCTCTGCCTTTACTATTACTTTTTTATCTTGGTCTTCAGAAACTTCTGAAACTCGGCCTCTTATAAATCTTATTCCGTAATCCTTTTGCGCATTGTAGTAAAGGTTCTCATATCCTCTTCCAAACATTCTTAAATCCATATAGAAGCAATATACATCTGCTTGAGGATAAAGCTGTTTTATTTCACAAGCCTGTTTTACAGCAGTTGCACAACATACTTTTGAACAGTTTCTGTTTCCTACTTTCTCATCTCTGGATCCTACACAATGAACAAATCCAATCTTTTTATGAGTTTCATTTTCGAGTTGATTGTTAGCATGTTCTTTAAAATACTCCTCAAGATCAGCATTGGTAATAACGTTTTCATATATGCCGTAACCGTATTCTTCTTTTTTCTCTGCCTTAAACAAATCAAATCCAGTGGAGATAAGAACTGCATCTGCAAGAATTGTTATACCGTTGCTCAATATAACATTATAAGACTTCTGAAGGCTGTTAATCCTTAACACTTCTGTATTGAGAAAGTATGTAACTCCCTGTATTTTAGATATAAGTGTAGATAAAATTTTATCGGCAGGGGTGAAATCAGGAAATAATCTGTCCCATTTTGCAAGATGGCCTCCCAACTGATTGCTTTTTTCCACAAGTATTACATTGTGTCCAAATTTTTTTAAACCTGATGCAGCTTCCAGTCCTGCCACTCCTGCACCTATTATAACTATATTTTTCATTATTGGTATCATTCAACTATATTCTATTTGACAAAGGTACTACAATAGGGTGCATGTTGGTAATTCTGGCTTACCTAAATCTTTATTATTTATACCTTTATATTTATCTTGAGGATTATATGGTATTCCAATTTTATCAAGTAGAGGCTCTACACTAACCTGGTGCATTTGAAGTCCAAGATCCCAAGGATTATATCCAAGTACTAATCCGGCAACCTCTTCATATGTAAACACTGGAATGCCATGCCCGTCCTGGCCATATGTCTTCCCTTCGGTTTCTGATATAACATATTGCCATCTGTCCAAAAAGTATGGGCATCCCGGGCAGTTTGTTATTATCATATCTGGTTTGTATGGCTCCATACTTTCAAATTTTTTGTGGGTGTTTGAAAGTGAATAACCTCTGTTTGTCTTTACAAGATATTGTCTGAACCCAAATCCGCAACAGTGTCTTCTTTCTGGATAGTCTATCACTTCTCCACCCCAGGCTTCAATCATACCTGCCAATACATAAGGATACTCTGCTCCACCAACGCTTTTGCTTGGGAACATTTTGCCATAGTGGCATCCAATATGCTCAACCACTTTTAACGGTTGCCCGGTGTGTTTGTTTATAAGTTTGTATTTTGCTTGAGCTGCAATAAGGTTCCTGTATTTATATATTATATCACTTGCATGTGCCAGATATTTTGGTTTTGCAAATTCAAGTTTGCAACTTTTCCACAAGTTTTCCTTGATTTTTGCTTCAAGCTCCGGAAATTCTCTCCATGTTTCAAGAGTTTCTGTGTATATTCCAAAAGAGGTAATGCATGAGCAGACATAATTCTCATAGCCGTGTTTTGCCATTAGAGCAAATTGTCTGGCTACAATTGTCATTACAGTTTCCTGTGGTATGGCATCTGAGTGGTATGCAATTCCTCCACATGTTGTGTGGTGCTCTGTCTCAAAGAAATCTCTGCCTAATTTGTTTCTGGTGATATCAAGAAAAGTTTTTTCACTTGCAGGGAAGAAACTCTGTCTGATACAGCTTCTTACATAAAAATAGTGGTCATCGGGAATCTCCTTCTGATACTCACTCCATATTTTTTGTTTTCCTTGGTATATCATAGTACAATTATCTGTTTAAATGGTCTTTCTCTGTTTCGTTAAATACTTTGTCAAAATATTCTTCTTCTGTAAGACCCATTTCTTGTGCTTTTTGCATTGAGTATTTGTTAATCAGCTCAATTCTCTGTGTTGCTCCTGTAATATCAAAAATAGCCTTAAGTTCATCCAGATCCTTTTGTGGGATTCTTCTCAGTGCTCCGGTTCCGTCGCCATCGAGATTGGCTCCGTTACGTTCGTATACATCGTTCATGTTCTTTTCTATCCATTCCCATACAGGGCCACATTCCGGATGCATTTCATATTTGAATGTTCTTGGGTAGACACAATATCCGTAATTGAGAATATTGCCGGACATTGTTTTTGTAATTGCATATTGTTGTCTCCCTTTTTCACTCTCTACAAAATATCCCATTTCCATAGACAGGTTTCTTAGTGCCATTATCACCAGACCAGGACCATTTTTTCTGGGACATCTGGTAAGACATGACATACATTCACCGCAATACCAGATTGTTTCGCTTTTTAGAAGTTCTTCAATCTGGTTATCATCCTGTGATTGTACAATATCTACAATTTGTCTTGGGTCATATTTATAGAATTCTGCAGCAGGACATATAGCTGTACAAGTGCCACAGTTTATACAAGCTTTCAACCCCTCTTTTATTCTGTAGTCCTGGGTTAGTTTATCGTATAGTTTACCCATTCTATTCTGTTTTATTTGTGTTATTGACAAGTTCGAGCAATTTGGCATCCTGATTCATGTTTTCTGCCATCTTTGCCAGAACTTTTATAAATATATATAATTCGTTTTGTGGAATATCCTTTATTATGTGATTTACAGCGTCCAATGCTGTTTCTGTAACTTCATTTTTTATTATCATTGCATCCAAGCTAAGTTCTATAAGATTTTGTCTTCTGTCTTGCTTGTTGACAACTCTTTTTACCAATCCTCTTTTTTCAAGACCATCTATCAGTTTTACAACTGAATTTTTGTCTTTAAGGATATAATTGGCAATTTCTTGTTGGGTAAGAACACCATTATCCCATAATGCATCCATTACAAGAAACTGTTCAGGGCTTATGTTATACCCTTGTTTATGAAATATTGATGTAAGATATTGTTTGAACCGGTTATGTACAAGATTCAAAAATACACCAACCTGTTTGTTTAGTATCATATTAGATAGTATAATCTTTTACTATTGTGCAAATATAAATAAAAAAGTAAGAATTCTATCTGATTCTTACTCTTTTATTATATTATCTCCATTTATGTAGTCTGATAGATTGTGTATACAATAAAACTTATATATAGCAGCATTGCTATTGCTCCTTCTGCTCTGTCCATTTGTTTCTTTTTGAATGTGAATGCAAATATGAACAGCAGTATTGCAGAAATCATTAGCATAGACAGATCCATCATAGTAATATTTTTCATTGACAGAGGATGAATGACTGCAGAACCTCCTAAGATCAAGAAAATATTGGATACGTTTGAACCAATCACATTTCCAAGTGCCAGATCTGTGTTCTTTTTGTATGCTGCCACAACACTTGATGCAAGTTCAGGAAGTGATGTTCCACCAGCAAGAATAGTCAATGCAATTACAGTGTCTGAAACGCCAAGACTTCTGGCAATCTTGCATGCTGAATCAACAAACAAATCTCCACCCCATACCAATCCAAGTATACCACCAATTACCATTGCAATGCATACCCATACATTTTTAGTTTTACCGGTTGGCCCTTGTGTGTTGTCTGGTTGTGTATCTGCAGATGATTTGCCTGAATATATGGTATATGCCATAAAAATACCAAACATTGCAAGAAGCATTATTCCATGTACCCTTGTAATTATGTTTTCTGGAGTTGCGTCCAAAACTGTTCCCAGTCCCAATACCAATACTATAAAAGATGCAACCACACTAAATGGTATATCTTTTTTGATATTATTTGATGTTAGTGCAACCGGTGTTACCAACGCTGTTACGCCCAATATAAAAAGGGTATTAAACATATTGGAGCCAACAACATTGCCAACTGCAATATCTGCGTTCCCCTCTATAGAGGAAAGGAAACTTACAACCATTTCTGGAGAAGATGTTCCAATTCCAACAATGGTCATACCTATTATAAAATCAGACATCCCGGCTTTCTTGGCAATGGCACTGGCCCCATCAACAAGCAGATTGGCACCAAGAAGTACCAAACAAAGTCCTAAAATAAGAATCAATAAACTTAGCATCTTTGTAAACTCATTTAGTTTTAAAAAGAGCGCAAATATACTATAATATTATTATTGGTATATTTGTATAATGTAAAAATTGGGAAATTTTCTTATCTTGGAAAAAGTTTATAAAAGTCAAACATTTTTAATATTAGATTATATGAAAAGATTTTTTTATCTGACCATTGTTCTTTTACTTTTACTGCAATCCTGCAGCCCTTCTGTTGATAAATACAAGATAATGTACCAGGGGTATGTAAAGGAATTGAGTGATTCTGCAAAATATTATGGTAGAACAGATTATATGGGCGGAAATGTAAAAGCAGCTGATTTTATTGCACAAGAGATAAAAAAACTTGGACTGGAAGTAATGGAGCAGGATTTTACATATCCAAAAAACACTATGCATGGTACACTTTCATTTAGCGTAGACGGCAAAGAGTATGCATTTTGTAAGGAGTTTGTTGTAAAAGAGTTTTCCAGCGGAAAGAATGCAACAATGGATATTTATTATCTTCCCGACGAATACCTTACAACTAAAAAGGATCAGTTCTACTCTCATTTGAATTCGGGGGAGTTCCAAAACAGTTTTGTGGCATTCAGTTTCAGTAAGTTTTCTGCGAATTTTGGTGGTCCTGGAATTGAACTCTACAGAGATAATCTTGTTCAACTGGATAAAGTGGGAGGTATAATCTTTATATATGATTCTACCCCGGTATCTTTTGTTGCAAGAGCCAATTATACAACACCTTTCCCTGTTGTGTGTGTAGGCCCTCAGTTCCCTAAAAATGCGTCAAAAGCAACAATCAATCTTGAGAATAAGTTCCTTGACAGTTATAATGGAAAGAATCTGATTACATACATAAAGGGGCGTGAGAATGATTTTGACGACTATTATATGTTTATGGCTCACTATGATCATTTGGGATGCATTGGAGAGGGGAATATCTTTAGCGGAGCAAATGACAATTCGTCGGGAACAGCATTCTTGCTTACTTTGATGAATTACTATAAAAAGCACAGACCAGAAAATTCCATTGTATTCTTGTTCCTTGATGCAGAAGAGGCCAACTTGCTTGGGGCTTACCATTATGCAGACAATCCTTTGATTCCTTTGGATGAAATAGAGTTTGCATTTAATCTTGATATGGTTGGTGACAATGCGCCTGTGCTTACAACAGAGGTGAGTAGTGCAGCATTTGAAGATTATATACAAATGCAGGAGCTAAACAAAAGGAAAAAATATTTTACAGAGATAAAATCCAGACCATTGGCAGATAACAGTGACCATTATGCTTTTGCTGTAAAAGGGGTTCCCGTAATGTATTTTTCAATAAAAGGTGAAGTTTATCCAAAATATCACACTCCTGAGGATACATATGAAAACTTCAGGTCTGACAAATTCCCTGATTTGTTTGGTTTGTTTACCAATTATATAAAAATGGATTAATGTTTTATAGTATAAATTTGATAATATGAAGAAGATATTGTTTTCTTTTATTTTAGTCTTTTTTGCTGTATGTGCAACAGCTCAGTATTATTCTTATCCGTATAATCCTGAAGATGATATAATTTCTGAAAGTTGTACATCCATTATGGTTGCTAAGGGTGCCAGTTACGATGGTTCTGTTATGACAGCACATTCTTGTGACTCAAATTACAGAACCTGGTTGTCTATGGAAAAACCAAAAACTTATGAGGGGACCCAGCCAATATACTGGGGGTTGTTGCATAATGAGGAACCATATGATGTAAGGAATGTTGTTGAGAAAGGTCGTATTCCAGCTCCGCTTGCAGCTACTCACAAGTTCCTGAATGTTGCGTATCCTTGTATGAATGAAAAGCAATTGGCAATAGGGGAGACCACTACTGTTGGAAGGCCTGAGCTAAGAAGACTTGACGGGTTGTTCCAGATTGAGGAGCTTGAGAGAATTGCTCTTGAGAGGTGTTCCACAGCAAGAGAGGCAATTGCTTTAATGGGTGCTCTTGCTCAGGAGTTTGGATATGCAGATGAGGGAGAATGTCTTACTGTTGCAGATAAAAATGAGGTGTGGCATTTTGAAATATACGGAAATGGGGATCAGAGCATATCCGTCTTGCTTTACTTTGCCGAAGAGCTGCATGATCTCACGCTTGTGCATGAGAAGTCTGCGCGGACGCATGGGGTCGCGGTTGAAGATGTTTCCGTGCTCGTAGGGGCTGATGTGCATGCCGTGGAGATA
>CALCUQ010000410.1 GCA_937906795.1 uncultured Bacteroidales bacterium
ATAAGTCCAAATTCTTTTGCAAAACTTAATATGCTGGCATTTACAGACATTCCAAAATGCCCGGCAACTATACCCACAAACAGAATCCATGTAACGCCCAAAGAAACCCCGTAAATTTTAATTTTACTGAGCAATACTCCAAGTGCTACCACTCCCGACAAAACCATTATATCATGGGCAATAGTTGTCCCAATAATAAGATCGTTAAACCAAGTCATCTCAAATACAGTAAATCTCAGCAAATGTAGTTATTTGATTTATAAAATAAAACAAATCAGGAGCATCATATAAACTTTTATACCATTTTTATTGTATATTTGTATGAAGTAGAGAGGTGTATAAAACTATGGGTATACGCAAAATAAATATCATAATTGCATTTATTGTTGGGATATTGCTTATATCGCTCTCTAGTGCTGCGAATAACAGAACTGTTGTACAGGGGACACACTTTGCAATGCTCAACAATGCGTATGAAGTACTCAAGAAAATTCCCGGTGTAACATTTGACAAAGACAACAATGCTGTGGTCAACGGAGTTAATGTGGCTACCATATTCCTTAACAAACAAAGAATAAATGACCCTAAGCAGTTGCATGATATACCAGCTAACAGCATTAAAAGCATTATGGTAATTGCCAATCCAGATACAGAATACTCTGGAGATTACCAGGCTGTAATAATTATTGAGTCCGTTAAGGCTCCTCAAACAGGTTATCAGATATACGACCAGCTCCAACTCTCATACAACAAACATATGGGGGTATACAACTATCTGTCTGTTAATGTTGCCCGTAACAAACTGACTCTTAATGGAGCTCTTTCATATAATTATACAAATACAGACTACAAGATAGAGGAGTTCTACGAAACCGTTTCATCTGCAGCACCAAACGCACCCAAGATACTTGAAACCAGAGAATACTATCAGATATACAGATACCTTAAGACCAGAGAAGTTACAACCAAGGTTGCAGCAGAATACCAGTTCTCCAACAATCACAAAATCGCTGTAAGATACGAGTACTATACACGTGGCAAATACAGAAAAGAGAACAACCCTGAAATAGTGAATTTCTATCAAAGGGGGGGCAAACCTCAGATTGATCTGCAAAACCCTGTATATACAACTTCTGAATATGGTCTGGACAACCGCCCAATAGACAGACATTCTATACATATAGGCTACAGCGGCAAGGTTAAAGGATGGGAGATTAACTCTCAGGCAGACTTCTTTCACAATTTTGAAGGGCAGTATGCCACATCAAATCCTACCGGCAACCCAAATACCATTACCAAAGATTTGCTGTTTGAGCAGGCACAGCAATACTACAATATTAAAGGATTGGCCAAACACAAGTTGGGGAATGGAGATATTCTCTTTGGTGGAGAGGTCAATTTTATCCGCCATGTAAATTTGTACGATAATTTTGTTGTTGACAAAGACCGTACCCATGCAAGAATCAATGACAACACTCAAGGTCTGTTCATTAATGTAACCCAACATTTCAAATGGTTTGATTTGAAAGCAGGTATAAGGTACGACCACAGAAGGAATTCATACACCCCATATAAGGATGATGAAAGCAGACAGGAACTCATTGATACCTTATCTTTGTACAATGTAGGCAACAGCTTGAATCACAATTATTTTACAACAAATATAGAATTGTCAAAAAAAATTGGGTCTGTAAAAACAAGCCTTTCTTACGACATTTCATACATAAAACCTTTTAAAAAATTCCAGAGAATTTCATCTGATGAACTGGATAATCTCAGCAGCATGTTGCTAAGAACTGAGTTCCAGCACTCACTCTCTTTGTTTGCAGAGTGGAAAATGCTCAAGTTCATTGTATATTATACCCATTACAAAAATCCAATATTTGAGACAATGAGCTCATTGGAAAACTATAATGGGCCAGATTACAACTCTTTGGGTCTGCACGCAATAGCCCGATACAAATTTGGAATCTGGGAACCCAACCTGTCGCTTTATCTGCACAAACAATGGTTGAGAATGGAAACTGTTGACGGAAAGAACAACCTGTGCAAACCAAGACTTATTACAATGTTCTCCAATTCATTTGATTTGCCTTTGGGACTTACATTTGACATTATTGCCAACTGGGAGACCAAAGGGGCAAAAAGGAGTGTAATGAACTATACACATTACTTTAATGTTGACGCCTCTGTTCATAAAGAATTTCTTAACGGCAAACTTTGTGTAATGCTTACCGGTGAAAACATTCTTAACACAGCCTGCGAAGATGCCACCAGGTACACTTTACTTTCAGATGGTACCTGCGGTGGTGACAAAACTTATCTTCCATATCATATAACTCTTTCATTGAAACTAAGGTTATGAACCCGCTATTATCAGACTTGGCCCTTATATTGGTTGTTGCAGGAATTGTAACAATCATTTTCAAGAAACTTAAACAACCTGTGGTTTTAGGCTATATTGTAGCCGGTATTCTAACAGGCCCCTATATTACATTCATCCCAACCATAAGCAATATTGAGAGTGTGGAGTTCTGGGGAAATATTGGTGTAATCTTTTTGCTGTTTGGTCTTGGTCTGGAATTTAACTTAAAGAAAATAACAAAAGTTGGCGGTGCAGGTTTTATGACTGTATTTACAGAGGTCATAGTAATGTTCAGCGTTGGAATTCTTGTGGGAAAAATACTGGGATGGGACTGGGTATCTGCCATTTTCCTTGGAGGAATGCTTAGCATATCGTCTACCTCCATAATTATTAAAGCTTTTGATGATCTTGGAATAAAGAACAAGAAGTTTACACAACTTGTTTTTGGAGCCTTGGTTGTAGAAGACCTTGTTGCAATTCTTATACTTGTGATACTCCCCGCAATTGTTGTGAGCAAGACTTTTGATGGAATTGAGCTTGCCCTTAAAATAGGAAATCTGGCCCTGTTTCTTTTGCTATGGTTTACAATAGGTATATTCTCAATCCCTACTTTGTTCAAAAAGTTCAAACACTATCTGTCTGATGAGACTCTTGTTGTTGTATCATTGGGATTGTGCCTTATGATGGTTGTAATTTCAAAGAATGCAGAGATATCTGAGGCTCTTGGAGCATTTGTAATGGGCTCCATCTTAAGTGGTACACGTCAAAGCGAAAGAATTATAAAACTCACCAAACCAATAAAAGATTTCTTTGGGGCCATATTCTTTGTTTCTGTTGGTATGCTCGCAAATCCTGTTATAATATGGGAGTATCTTCCTCAGATTCTTTTAATTTCCCTTGCAATCATAATTGCAAAACCACTTGCGGCAACAATGGGACTTTTATTCTCCGGACAAACTCTAAAGATTGCAATGTTGTCGGGAATATGCTTATGCCAGATTGGAGAGTTCTCCTTTATTATTGCACAAATGGGCATGGATAAGAACGTTATAGCAGACTATATATATCCGGTTATAATCTCTGTATCAATTATTACAACTTTCATTACTCCATATTGGGTTAAATTGGGGGAACCGTTGTACAATGCAATATACAACAATGTAAAACCCCAGTGGCAAGTGGTTATTGCATCTTTGGGTGCAGGCAAAAAATCTTTGGAAGAAGAGGGAGACTGGTCAAGACTGTTAAAATCTTATGCCACAAGGGTATTCATATATGGAAGCTGGCTACTTTTTGTAAATCTGTTCTTTACACAGTTCATATATCCAAAAATCACCGATTTTTTTGGCAATCAACTGTATATAAGAATAGGTTCTTTTATTCTCAATCTTATTGTAATGGCTCCATTCCTTTGGGCTCTTTTAAGGAGAAAAGACAGCGATGGAATTTTTGACAAAATATGGGATGACAGAAAGTTTGCAAGAGGACCGCTAATGTTTATGATGATTCTCAAATATCTTATTGCCTTTATAGCAATCTCCATTACATCGTCAAGATATATTTCTATGGGGTTAAGTGCCGGTATAATGCTTTGCTCTTTTGTGATTGTTATTGTCTCTTTGTCCAGAAAAATAAAAAGCTATTACTCTATAATTGAGAATCAGTTCCTTACCAACTTAAGAAGTGAGGGAGGCAAACGCAATATAACTATGCCAAAAGATATGTCCCAGCAACTGCATATAGAAAAGATTGAGGTTGATCCCACCTCATCCATTGTTGGCAAAACTATTTCTCAAATACACAAAAGCAAAAGTACAGAGGCTCTTACTATACAGATAATAAGAGGTACAGAAATAATTGACCTCCCAAAAAATACAGAAATTATCTTCCCGATGGACCATTTGATTATTATTGGAAATGATAATCAGGTTAGAGATTTTAGGGAAGCTGTAGAGGAAAAGCGGCTACAGAATTCCAGCCATTATTCTCCTGAAATGGAACTTTTCCATTTGGTTCTTACAAAAAACTCCCCTCTTTGCGGAGAAAACGGAAATATATCTCACATAAGAGAAAAATTTGGTGTACTTTTGTTTGGAATTCAGCGCAATAATTCCAATGCACTAATCAGGACCACCTCTGCCGTTACTCTTAAAGAAGGGGATATTGCCTGGATTGTAGGAGAAAAAAGCATTGTTGAAACATTAAAAAATCAAATATAAAGTATGGCTTTACTTAACAAAAACAAGAACTACAAATGGACCTTTGAGAATATTGGAGGTGCCACTCGCGTAAAAATTATATCGGGAAGCGACATTGAACACTTGAAAGAACTTGATCCAAAAATGTGGACTGTACTTTCTTGTCCAATAGGAGGACTTGAAATAGATTCAAAAAGTCTTTCTTATATAGACTGCAATGCAGACGGCAAGATACACATTGATGATATAGTTGCAACTTCTGAGTGGATTACAGGGGCACTTAAAGACTCCCAACTGTTGATTGATGGTAACGACTCCATTGACATTGACCAGATAAACACCAGTTCTCCAATTGGTCAGTCTCTTTATAATTCTGCCAAACAAATTCTAAGCAACCTTGGAAAAGAGGGGAATACAATTTCCATTGCAGACACATCTGACAGTACCGCTATTTTTGCCAACACCAAATTTAATGGTGATGGTGTAATTTGCGAGGCTTCTGCAGATACCCCTACACAAAAGGAAGTTATTGCTGCGGCTATTGCAACTGTTGGATCTGTAAGTGACAGAAGTGGAGTTAGCGGTATAAACGCAGATCTTGTAAATAAATTCTACACTGCATTAAACGATTATATAGCATGGACTGATGCAACTGTTGATGCTCCATATGGTGCAGATACAGATAAAGCCATAGAGTTGTACAACGCTTTGGACAGTAAGATCAAAGATTACTTTATGCGTTCACAACTTGCTGCTTTTACACCAGAAAGCACAGCCTGCCTTGATGTTAAGACATCTCTTATAGATGCCATAAGTTCTGAAAACCTTACAGGAAAAACCGCTGATATAGAATCTTATCCTATTGCAAGAGTTTCTGCAACAGCTGCCATTGATCTTAAAGCTCCTGTAAATCCTGCCTGGGCAGACAAATTCAATGCTTTAAAAAGCATAGCAGTTGCTCCAGAAAAAGAGACATTGACACAGGGGGAGTGGAATGAGATAGGGGCAAAATTTGCAGCCTATGCTGCTTGGAAAGCATCAAAAGCCGGTGCTGAGGTTGAATCCTTGGGTATAGATAAGATAAAAGAGTTTGCACAAAACAGTGAGCAGGAATCCTTATTGGCTTTAATTGAGAAAGATTTGCAACAGAAAGAGTATGCAGACAATATTGACAATGTTGACAAGTTCATGCATATATACAGAGATTTCTACAAATTGCTTAAGAACTTTGTAACATTCCAGGACTTTTATAACCCTAAAAAAGACACAAAAGGCATTTTCCAGAATGGCCAGAGCCTTACGGGCGGCTGTGGTACCCATGGAAACATGATCCTCCTGATTGGCAGAGGAGGGGATGGAGTCCACGCTGGCAGGATGGGCATTGACCTTGTTCTCGGAGACCAGGCTGGCTGCCACATACTGGGCGATCATAAAGCCGGAGTTGATGCCCCCCTCCGGTGTCAGGAAGGCAGGCAGACCGGAAAGCTGAGGGTTGACAAGGCGCTCAATACGGCGCTCCGAAATA
>CALCUQ010000411.1 GCA_937906795.1 uncultured Bacteroidales bacterium
CAACCATTATAAAGAGTGGTACAAAATATCTGTTCCAATGGTTATAATATGGTTCAGCTGGATGATGTACGAAATTGTACAGAAATATGGAGACACCCCACAAGTGATCTATTTTTGCGCAGGAGCGGTATTTGGAGGAATCATAGGGGGGATTTATGGCACCCGCCTCAACAGAAAGGTAGTTAAAAGAACCCGTGAAATCCTATCCCAGATAGAAGAGCTGAAAAAAGGTTGAGATTAAATCTGCAAAACCAAATTTTTACTAATTTTACGCAACAACAGAAATCCTAAAAAATCATATATGAAAAAACTTTACAAAAATTACATTTGTGTTGTTGCCTTGCTCTCCCTTTTTATTACAAGTTGCAACAACAATGCATCAGAAAAATATTATAAGTCTATTCCCGACAAATTTGACGCATTATGCCAAAGAGCTATAGACGAGTGGAAAGTGCCAGGAATGGCAGTAGCAGTTGTTAAGGATGGTGAGATAGTATTCCTGAAAGGATTTGGAAAAGCCCATTTGGGAGACTCAACCACTGCACCAATAGCAGTTACCCCACAAACCCAATTTGTGATTGCATCAACCTCAAAAGCCTTTACATCTGGATTATTGGCAAATGTAATGGATGAGTATCCCCAAATAAAATGGGACGCCCCAGTGATTGACTACCTGCCAGACTTTAAGATGTACGACCAATGGGTAACACGTAATTTCCAGGTTAGGGAAATTATGTCGCACCACAGCGGATTCAACAGCTACGCTCTGGATGATCTTCCACCTTGGGGATACACCAGAGATGACCTTTACAAAATTTACGCTCATGTAAAACCAACATACAGTTTCCGCACAAAATATGCATACAACAACAGTATGTACACAATTGCTGCCAAGATTATTGAAAAATACACAGGTAAAAGCTGGGACGATGCTCTTGTAGAAAGAATATTCACCCCTCTTGAGATGAAAAACAGTACAACAGGAAACCTCTCATTCTACACAGCTGAGAATCTTGCTCAAGGATACAGAATGCGTAAAGCAGAAGATAAAGATGAGATTACAGTTGTACCCCGCACAGATAAAGAGCACGCATTTGCATGGTTATCTGCAGTTGCACCAGCAGGGTTTGTTATTTCAACAGCAGAAGATATGGCAAACTGGGTTAAAATGCATCTTGGACATGGAACATTTAACGGAAAAGAGATAATATCACGCAAGAATCACGATATGCTATTTTATCCTCAAACCATTACAGGCAGCGATTCTACACGTTTGACCAACTACGCACAAGGGTGGACAGTAGAATATGGTCTACAGGGAAGATATATCAGACATACAGGACTTGCATACGGATATACAGCACTTGTAGGATTGGTTCCAGATCTAGACCTTGGTTTTGTTTTCCTTACAAACAACGGAAGTTCATCTGATCCTCAATCTGCAATAGGAAGAGACCTGATTGAAATGTATAGAGGAAATGAAAACCCTGGTCATTTCGATGAGTATTTTGCAGAATACAAAGAGGGACTTTTCAAAAAAGAAGAGGAAGAAAAACCACAAGAAAAGACACCTGCTGCACCTTTGGCAAACAAAGCATATGTTGGCAACTACTATCTTGATGCCTTTGGCACAGCAAAAGTATACGAGAAAAATGACACTCTATACTTTAATTTAAGAAAAGTTGATTCTCCTCTAAAACATAAAGATGGAAATACATTTACTTTCTGGGCTGCTGGTTCAGGCACATTTGACCTTAATTTTACAGTGAAAGGCAATAAAGCAACCTCATTGACCTTTGATATAGTAGACCCAATTGAAGAGTTTGTAAGACAATAGATACTCAGGAACAGACAAGGTCTGAAAAATATCCTTAAGGGGCGTAGGTAATCATTGCAGATGAGCCATAAAATTTCCGTGTGTTTGAACAAATGCATCTTCGTAGACAATCTGGGGCATTTGTGAGTTAGGAAATTATGGCTCAGATGGAATAGATTACTAGCCATACCGAAGGCTATTTTTCAGACCTTGTCTGTGGATGAGAGGTTGAGTATATATAAAAAGGGAGTGACCTTTTGGGGCACTCCCTTACCTTTATTTCTACATAGACATATGTGTCTTATACAAATAACGTTACAATCATATAAATACCACATGCCAATAAAGCACTAACCGGTATAGTAAGAACCCACGCTACAAATAAACTTCTTGTAACACCCCATCTTACCGCAGACAATCTTTTTGTTGCACCAACACCTATAATGGCACCTGTAATTGTATGCGTTGTACTTACCGGTATTTTCAGATACTCAGTTATAAAAAGAGTAAATGCACCGGCAGTCTCAGCAACAACTCCCTCCAAAGGGGTTACTTTGGTAATTTTAGAGCCCATTGTTTTTACAATTTTCCATCCCCCGGACATTGTACCAGCCGAAATGGCTGTAAAACACGCAAAGGCAACCCAGTTAGGCATTTGGTCTATACTGGTAATTCCCCAATCTATCCCCTGAGCATGTGCTGCAATAAGTGCCGCAGCAATAATACCCATAACCTTTTGAGAATCATTAAGACCGTGTCCTACACTAAACAAAGCGGAAGAAACCAGCTGCAAACGCTTGAACCATAATTCTGCAACAGAAGGTTTTACCCTTCTACAAATGTAATATACCAGGATTGCAAATCCAAATGCTATAACCATACCAATAACCGGAGCAAGAAAAATAAATGCCGCTATCTTAAGAATTATACTTCCTTGCACAGCCTCAAAACCATTTGCCATAATTGCCGCTCCTGCAAAACCTCCAATAAGTGTATGGGAAGAAGATGAAGGGATTCCTTTCCACCAGGTGAAAAGATTCCATATAATTGCAGCTATAATACCTGCCAGAATAATTGGCAATGTAATATAATCCTCTACAACTGTTTTGGAAACGGTATTGGCAATACCAAAGCCTCCAATAATATACTTTGCAATAAAGAATGCCACAAAGTTAAAAGTAGCAGCCCAAATCACAGCCTGAAAAGGGGTAAGGACTCTGGTAGAAACAATTGTTGCTATAGAGTTGGCTGCATCATGAAATCCATTTATGAAATCAAATGCCAATGCCAGGATGATAATTATTATTAATAACTCCATACCCAGACCTATGCATATTTTATAATTAGACTTCTAAGAACTTTTCCAACATGCTCTGCAAAATCTGTAATACGCTCCATCTCCTGCATAATCTCCTTTATCTTAATTAGCTCAATACTGTCTTTCTCCTCCTCAAACAATTTTATCATAAATTGCTCATAAATATCATCTCCCTCGTTCTCCAGATCGTGTAATTTAACACACAAATCTCTCAATTTTGCAGGGTTTTTCTTGAACTTTTCCAATTCATCCATTGATTCACACAACACTTGGGAACACTTTACAATTATTGCTCCCATCTCTTTTCCACTATTTGAAATAGGACGCGGATTATATATTGCAATACGTTTAGAACAACTGTTTATACCATCAACTACATCGTCAAGACTTGTTGTAAGACTATGAATATCCTCCCTGTCAAATGGGGTAATGAATGTAGAGCCCAACTCCTCCTGAATACGATGCGTAAGTTTGTCGGCCTGACGCTCCAAATCTTTTATCTTTTTATTGAAATCAATACGCTCCTGTAAAGAATCATGATCCAGACTCTGTACAAACTCTTCAGAAGCCTGTCTAAGAATATTGGATAATTGTTTTAGTAGTGGAAAGAACTTTGGTTCTTTTGGTGTAAATCTGCTGAAAAAAGAATTGTCCATTTTAATCTTATTTTTATTTACAACAAAAATAATTGTTTTAGTGAATAATCAAAACATAAATTAACGTTTCAAACAAGAATTACAGCCACCACTTTCCCCCATC
>CALCUQ010000412.1 GCA_937906795.1 uncultured Bacteroidales bacterium
TGGGTGTTGAGTCTGGCTATTACATCACCTTGCTTTACACGGCTGCCGTTCTTTACTGCTACGGAGGCCACTTCTCCATTGGTGGCAAAGCGCAGCTGTGCCCTCCTGGTACCCTTCAATGTTCCGTTGCTTATGGTTTCCCTGCTGAAAGGCTGCTTCCTCAGGTGCATTGTATCTACGGTGTTCTTTTCTATTCTGTAGTTGTCTTTGGCCAGTTCGGTTTCTGCCTCATTGCTGTTTCCGCTGCATCCTGCAAAAAGGAATGTAAATACAACTAAAATACCCGCTTTAAATCTCATATCTCTAATGTATTTATATCAATGGCATCTTTTTCCGATGAATTTTTTAAAACTGGGACGACGCAGTCTCCTCTGCTTCGTCATTTCGCAAGCGAAATAACTCGCAACCGTCGAATGAGGTCCTCAGTTTTAAAAATTCATCTATATGATGCCATACATATCAATTATTCATTTGTCAATTCTTCAAAGTTTGCATCCACTTTTTCGTTTGTAATGAAATTGAAAAGTGTTGCTTTCTGTATGTTGTAATAGTATATCCAATAATTGCTCAAATCCTGCAGATAGCGCAGCTGGGCGTTGTCCATTTCCGTTTGGGCATTGTTCAGTTCGGTTACCCCTATGGTGCCGTTTAGGAACCTCTCTTTGGTGGTGGCATATCTGCTCTGGCCTACCTGGTCTGCTTTCTGGGATACATTGCATTGTCCACCCTGCTGGTTGAACCTCAGTACCTGCAGGGTAATGTTTTCCCTCAACTGGTTTTCGGCCTGCTCTATCTGGGATTCCACAACCTGTGCCTGGGATTTGGCAACCTTCACTTTGCCGCGTCCGAGCCCCCAGTCCATTATCGGGAGGGAGAGGGAAAGTCCCAGTATCTCCTGGTCCAATGGGGATTTGTAGGCAACTCCCAAATCATCCCCCACCTGATTGAGACCGAACTGGGCATACAGGGATGCCTTGAGCCCTGAGTTTGCCTTGGCCTGGGCTATGGCCTCCTGGGCGGTGAGGGAATTTATCTCGTTCTTGAGGTTGTCGGGAGAATTGAGATATACCATATTCATTACCTCGTGGAATTCCAATGTGATGTTGGGGTTCTGGGGTGGTTGCTGCAGTAGTATCTCCACACTCTCATTGTAGCCCAGAAAGTTGCGCAGGCGCTGCATGGCGGTCTTCTCACTCAGCTGGTGGTCTCCTATGGCAAGGCTGTCATTGAGCAGCTTCAGCTCAAGCTGCTGCAGTTCGTCCAGGGTTATGGAACCTATCTCAAACCTCTGCCGGGCAATGTTGTACAGCTGGCCGGTGTTGCGGTGGCTTTCACGGGCAATCTCCAGACGCCTCTGGGCCAGCAGCAAATCAAAGAAGTATGTTACTGCAGTTACGGTAATCCCCTCCATTGTATTCAGGTAATTCCGCTTTGCCAGTTCAAACTTCTTGGGCTCTATCTTCTTTTGCCATTTGAAGGAGTTGTAGGCGTTTATGGGCTGGCTGAGGGTTATCCTCACCGGCTGGGAGTTGTATGTTATCTTGTCTGTTGGAGAGAACTGGTCCAAACGGTTCAGGGAGGTGATTACAGATACAGAACCTCCTGTAAACGGGATGTTCTGGTCTATTGAAAGTCCAAGGGAATTGCTTAGGGTGTTGTTCTCCAGATACCCTATTTCACCTGTCTGGGCATCCTGCAGTGATACCAATGAACGGTTGTAGTTGCCCAGGCTCCCCTGCAGGTTGAGCGACGGCAGGAACTGCGCCTTGTAGGTACGGAACTGCCAGTAATTTACAATAAAATTATGGCGGGCCAATATGGCAGACGGAGACTGGCTGTGCGCTGTCTCAATAACCTCCTGCAGGCTCATTGTAAAATTGTGGTGCGGCTGCCCTTTTACCGTTGTGGCAACTGCCATCAAAATGAAAATTAAAAATGATATTCTCCTGTTTCCCATATTCCAAATTTACCAAAAACAATCATCCAAAATACGCCACTACCTAATGTTGCGCCCACAACAAGGTGATTCTGCTGGCAGACAGAGGGTTTCTACAGGCGAGTTGCGCCTGTTATTGGGAATTCATTGCCTCCTATCCAAAAAGAAAACTGCCAATTACCTGTCTTTTGGTGTAAGTTTTATCAACATAGGATTATTTTCATCTGAATAATCTTTAGAAACTTTCTCTGCTTCATTTGGTAATATTGTACAATATATTTCATCATCTACAGCAAATTCTGGCCAACAATGTACCTCTACACCATTAACTGTAATTTTAAATCCATACGGATCTGACTCATTCTTAAAAATAGTTCTGGATATCAAAAGCCCCTTATTGATATTCCATACATCCATATACATCTTTCTATTATAGAAGTATCTGTAGAATAAGAAGTTATCAACAATCAAATTTCTTTGAGGAATTATATAATCATCAGCATTTTTATTATACAAACCAGCGGACGCATAATATTCCAATGGTAAAGCATATTTTCCTAGATCTATAGTTAAATATGGGATATCAACATCAGAAGTCACTTTGTAAATTACATCAGAATAATATTCTTGAAAAAAACATTCCCCATTATAATCACTTGTAGAATTAACTGTTAACATAAAATTATCTACTTCTGATTTTTTCATGGAACTTTTCCTGATCAAATTAAAATCCTTATTGTATAGTCCATAACATGATTTCTCATCAGTCCTGCGAAAATAACAAACAACATAATTTCCATCTTCCAGCTTTTTTACTGTTGAGACTTTCTTTAAGGGCAATTC
>CALCUQ010000413.1 GCA_937906795.1 uncultured Bacteroidales bacterium
TGCAGGAGAGTCTCAACAACATGCGATTGAATATGCAGATGATACGCAAGAGAAAAGATAATCTTATCATTAAGTCTCCAATTGATGGTGAACTTGGGCTGTTGGAAGTAACACTTGGGCAATCTATAGCAAGTGGTACAAAAATTGGGCAGATTAATGAGTTGGGTAGTTATAAAATTGAGGCACAGATTGATGAACATTATATAGACAGAGTATCCTCTGGACTGGTTGCATCATTTGAAAGGCAAAATGAGTCTTATGATGCAGTTATAAGAAAAGTATATCCAGAGGTAAGAGAAGGCAAGTTTAAAGCAGATTTTAAATTTAGTGGCCAGCAGCCTGCCAATATCCGTACCGGTCAGACTTATTATCTGAATCTTCAGCTTGGCCAACCCGAAAATGCAATTTTGGTTCCCAGAGGGACATTCTATCAGAAAACAGGGGGGAAATGGATATTTGTTGTTTCTGCACAAGGAGATAAGGCAACAAGGCGGGAAATACGTATTGGACGTCAGAATCCACAGTTCTATGAAGTTCTTGAGGGGTTGGAAGCGGGTGAAAAAGTTATTGTGTCTGGATATGACAATTTTGGAGATAATGAAGTATTGGTGTTTTAAATAGAGAATATTAACAATTAAAAAAGATAAATTATGATTAAGGTAACAGATCTTAGTAAGGTGTTCCGTACAGAGGAAATTGAGACAACAGCATTGAACAATGTTTCTTTTGAAATAAATAAAGGTGAATTTGTAGCTATTATGGGACCATCGGGTTGTGGAAAGTCTACTCTCTTAAATATTTTGGGATTATTGGATAACCCATCATCGGGAAGCTATATACTATTGGAGCATGAGGTGGCAAATCTTAAAGAGAAAGACAGGACTAAGTTCCGTAAAGGGAATATTGGTTTTGTGTTCCAGAGCTTTAATCTTATAGATGAACTTAATGTGTTTGAAAATGTGGAACTTCCGTTAAGATATCTTAATATAAGTGCTTCTGAGAGAAAGCAGCGTGTTACTGAGATGCTAAAAAGAATGAATATAAGCCATAGGGCACAACATTTTCCTCAGCAATTGTCGGGAGGACAGCAGCAAAGAGTTGCTATAGCACGTGCTGTAGTTTCTAATCCCAAACTTATACTCGCCGACGAGCCTACAGGTAACCTGGATTCAAAGAATGGTAAGGAGGTGATGGATCTTTTGAGTGAGCTTAACAATGAGGGGACCACTATTGTAATGGTGACACACTCCCAAAAGGATGCGGCTGTTGCTCAGAGAATTATCAATTTATTTGATGGCCAGATTGTAGGAGATGTAAAAAACGAATTATAATTGAAAAGCATGAGAAAAATTATAAAATTGTTTAAAGGGTCTGGAATTCTCAATTTGCTGGGAATGACTGTGGCATTTGCATCGCTGTATATTTTGCTGGTGCAGGTTTACCACGATCTGAGCTATAATAAGGGGATAAAGGATTGTGAAAGGGTATATATTATGGCTATTCCCAGCTGGTATGAGCAGGGGAAGTTTCAAGTTTCAATGAACAGACCGGTCTCATCAGCGATAGCTTCTAACTCTCCTATGGTGGAGAGTTATGGTGTTGCACGAATCTATGTAAACAGCAAGAGTGCAGTATTGGTTGGTGAAGGGGAACAGCAGAAGGTGTATAATCTGGGTGTTTCTGAGCTTACAAGGGGGGCTTTGGATGTTTTTTCATTTGAACCTGTTGCAGGAACATTTGATGGTATGGAGGTGGAACCAACAGCTGCCATTTGCGAGAGTGCAGCTGCCCTTATGGGTGTTGGAGTTGGAGATTTTATAAGATTTAAAGGAAATGAAGGGGAGCCAATAAAAATAGCTGCTGTGTATAAGGATATGCCTCTAAACAGCGATTTTGGTAATGAATTGTTTTTTTGTGATCTTATTGAAACACAAGGGACAGATAATTGGAGTGAATGGGGATTTCATTCTTGGGTAAAACTTTGTTCCGCAGATCAGAAGCAGGCATTTGAGCAGGGTGCAGTTGGGTTGGCAGAGAAATCAATCAGAGAATTTTTTGGTAATAGTCCTGATGTTGAACAGGAAGATGTTGCCAATTATGTTAAAAGAGCAACTGTAACACTTATTCCTCTTGATGAGATGTACTTTAATAACTGTCTTGAAAATCATGATGGTCGCAGTGGCAATAAAACTACAACTATAACTCTGTTGGTAATTGCAATTCTGATAGTTGTTGTGACACTTATAAATTTTGTCAACTTCTTCTTTGCTCAGGTTCCTATTAGAATAAAGGAGGTAAATACACGCAAAGTGTTAGGTAGCAGTAGAGGATTGTTAGTGTTTAGGTTTATGATGGAATCGGGTTTTCTGGTTTTGGTCTCTTTGTGTGCTGCTGTAGCTGTAGTTGTATTGTTCAAGAGTTCTACTTATGCCAATCTTATAAGTTGTTCGCTGGAGTTCAAAAATAATATTCCGGTAATACCTGTTACAATACTGGTAGCTCTTGTAATGACAATAGCATCGAGTGTGTATCCGGCTCTTTATATAACTTCTTTTCCTCTTGCAGATGCCCTAAAGGGTTCTTACAGTAGAGCTATCAATGGTAAAAAGTTCAGATATGCACTTATTGCTTTGCAATTTATAATTTCAATGTCATTTGTAATCTCTCTCTTTTGCATTAAAAAGCAATATTCGTTTATGATGAACTATGATATGGGATTCAATAAAGAGTATCTCCTTTCAACTAATGTACCTATAGGGAGTTATAATGCAAGAGAAAC
>CALCUQ010000414.1 GCA_937906795.1 uncultured Bacteroidales bacterium
GGTTCCGTTGTCACTTTCTATTATTTTGCCGTCGTTGCTCTTCATTGATGCTCCAAAATAGAAAGTGGCTACACTGTCACGTGTATTGTAGTTCAGATAATTGGTATTCAATATATTACCCTCTTTATCATAGAGTTCCACCAGCGAGCCCCTGAACATTGCAAGACTTGCAGGAATGTCATACTTAAGGCTGTCGCTTGTGAGCATCGTATTCTCCTGTATTATCTCCACATTGCCAACAGCATCTATTATGTTTGTGCTTACATTCCACAATGCAGTATCACATTTAAGATAAGTATTGTTGTGAAGGAATGTTGCAGGGCCAATAATCTTCCTGTAAGAAACACTGTCCACCTCCATAAGGTGTGCAGATACAGCCTCTACAAGGCGTACCAAAGAATCTGCACTCTCCTTATTCTGGGAATGTCCCAAAACAGAAAAGTGCAAAAGGAATAGAAGTATAAATATTGTTTTACTTAATCCAGCCTTCACGTTCAAAATTGCATTGTTTGAACAGGTCATCCAGCTTTATGTAGGTAATGGCCTGTTTCTCTTTAATGAAATCATCTATAGCTTTCTGCTGCCTCTCGTTGTTTGCAATATTCTGTATTACCGCAAAGTCATCCTTGAATGAAGCAGAATGTGACGGAACTATCTTCTCCAACCTCAATATCTTGTATATAGTATTGCCGCTCCTGCCCTCATTGTCTGTAGACTCAAACGGCTCCGATATTTCACCCTCTTTCATATCCTTTATGAATGAGTAGTCTGCCGGTTTCAAAAGATCCTTCTCAAAAAGTGTTGAGCCGGAATACTCATCTGCCATAAGTCCGCCGCTTACCGCATCCTGGGAATAGATTTTGGCTGCAATCTCAAATGAGATGCTGTCTGCAAGAATCTGCTGTTTCAGGCTGTCAAGCTTATTGAAGGCCTTTATCCTGTCGTCTGAAGTATATTTGGGTTTCAACAGTATATGCCTTGCATTGAACATCTCTCCATCCTTTTCTATCATCTGAATAAGATGAAGACCGTCGGGAGTCTCAACAATCTGTGAAATCTGTCCCTCTTTGAGAGACATTG
>CALCUQ010000415.1 GCA_937906795.1 uncultured Bacteroidales bacterium
TGAGGACAGGGCTCCGGTTTTCCGGAGCCCTGTTTTCTACATAAATGTGTAAAATATTGCTTTTTAGCTCTTTGGGCTCTTCTTTTATTGATACTATCCCCGATTTGCTGAGTTTTTGTGACAAATACTTTGCTGCCAGGGAGAGTTTTTCTCTCTGAGTTTGGTAGAGGTGGGTTATATGGGTGATTGTATTATATAGTACATCCTTATCCTGTGTTGTGAAGGCAATAACAGGGTTGAGATTTTTGTCGGGAAGAAGAATGACATTTATGAAGTTGGAAATTTTGTTTTCTATCATTAATGCCAGGTCCAAAAGGGTGTAATATAGTTCTGAGTTGGTGTGAGGGTTAATATATATTGGTATATATGACTCGTTTAGAACTTTGCTTATATCCTTATCCTTAAATATTTCTATAAAAATGTTTCTTTCAATTGATTGTGAAAAACGGCCTGTATGCAAAAACAGCATTTTATTCCCCTCTATTGCTTGGTTTATGGCTTCTTGTGTCCATTTTTCCCACTTTGTGTTGCTGTTTTGGAGCATTTTGTAATACGGAGATTCAATTTCTTTCATTATACTGCATTTTAAACTATAACATATGTTGGGCTAAAAAGTTCACAAATAATAGGTTTATAAAGTGTGCAGGAGTGCTGTGTTAATTTAAATTTTAAAATAGAATTAATATTTTGTAGATTTGCGATAATATAGTTACATCATTTCATATTATTATGGATTTAGAGAAATTTGATAATATTAGACCATATAGGGATAATGAAATCCAATCTGCAATGCAAAGGATTGCTCATAGTCCTTATATCAATAATATTGCTTCCTACTTGTTCCCTGGGCAAGATGTTGAGATGTTTAAGCAATTGTTGATCTCATGCGGTTCTGTAGATGATTTCCAAAAGAAAGTTATGAGAAATGTTGTGCACAAAATCCTTGCAGGAACTGTGAAAAATTTGACTCATAGTGGGACAGAGAATTTTAAGGAAGGAAAAAGATACCTGTTGATATCAAATCATAGAGACATAGTTTTGGATTCTGCTGTAATACAGTATCTGTTGAATGAGAATGGTATTCCAACTACCGAAAG
>CALCUQ010000416.1 GCA_937906795.1 uncultured Bacteroidales bacterium
TTTACAGCCATAGCGGAATTGATCTCAAGAGTCTTGCCAGGGTGGCGGTAAAATCTGTGCTTATGGGAAACAGACGTTCAGGTGGCGGAGGAAGTACAATATCACAACAGTTGGCAAAATCTCTCTTTCCGCGTGACACAGTCTCGTCAAAAATCCCGGGTGCAAAATATTTTGTTTTGGGAACAAACAAACTCAAGGAGTGGATCACAGCGGTAAAACTTGAGCGTAACTATACCAAAGAGGAGATCATGAGCATGTATTTCAATGCTGTATTCTTCGGAAGCAACTCCTATGGTATTAAAGCGGCTGCGAGGACATTCTTTGGCAAACATCCTCAGGAGCTTAATGTGGAGGAGAGTGCGCTTCTTGTCGGAATGGTCAATATGCCTACAAGATACAATCCTGTAAGGAATCCGAATCTCTCTTTGCAGAGGAGAAATCATGTTCTCAAACAGATGAACAAATATGGCTATTTGCCGGATGCACAGTATGATTCAATTGTAAAACTGCCAATTACACTCTCATACTCAAAGCAGGATCACAATTCGGGTCTGGCTCCCCATTTCAGGGATATGCTCAAAAGGGTTATGAGTGCAAAGGCGCCGAATCCCAAGAAATATTCGAGAATAGATGACTATAGGGCGGATTCCTTGTTGTGGGCAGATGATCCTTTGTATGGTTGGCTTAACAAGAATCTTAAGCCCGACGGCACAAAATATAATCTTGACAAGGATGGCCTCAAGATATACACACCAATCAATGCTACAATGCAGAGATATGCAGAGGAGGCTGTTGTAGAGCATCTTGGCGGCACTTTGCAGAAGAGCTTCAACAGGGAGTTGCGCTACAAGAACAATAGACCTTTTGACAATGAGGTGCCCAAGGAGGTTATAAACTCAATAATGAAGCAGGCTCGCCGTTGGAGCGACAGGTATAGGATAATGAAGGCTGCAGGTGCCTCAGAGAAGGAGATTCTTGAGAGTTTTGACAAGCCTGTGAAGATGAGGGTTTTTGCCTGGAATGACAAGAATTATGTAGATACAGTCATGACTCCGAACGATTCAATCCGTTATTACAAGTCGTTCTTGAGAGCTGGACTGATGGCTCTTGAGCCTGGAACCGGATATATAAGGGCATACGTTGGAAGCGGAAACTACAGATGGTTCAAGTATGACCAGGTAAGACAGGGAAAGAGACAGGTGGGAT
>CALCUQ010000417.1 GCA_937906795.1 uncultured Bacteroidales bacterium
GCAGGACACAGAGTCTTTTAAGTGTCATTTTTATTTTATTCAAATTATATTCTGTCTGTTTATCTTTGTTTTGCGCTATAACAGATATAAAAAATCAAGCAGAGAACAAATTCACAAACGTCAATGCGGACAATAGCGGCATCTTCGATTTCCTGAGCACCTACTGTTTTCCAATTGACAATGAGTTCGGGTGTGTCGAGGTTGCCGTTGGAGCCTTAAAAGAAGCATTGTCTATGAAAAAATATTTATTCTCCAGCTTTGCTACGAAAAATCCGTCAGTACCCGTCTTATGCGGCAAAAATGTCACTTTCAAAATCTTTACGGGAATTTGCATAAGCTCACCATTTTTTTCAATTTTTTCTTCATTTGGTATGAATTGCATTCAATTCTTTAACATATATTTTCACCTTGTCATAATCATAAAATGAATAACTATTAAACTCTCTTTGGAAATAGTTTAAAAAACTATGAAGTGCTAGGCTATCAACCCCTTCCAAATTATACATATCAAAATCTTCTGTTAATTTAATTAAAAATTGACGCTCAGTCTCAAATTCTTTTGAATAGTATTTTGCATGATTCTTTTCTAAATCAGAATATGTATAATTAAGTGTATATTTTGTCCAGTCATTGGCAGCAGGACCGTCTGATACTGTACCCTCTGCAATCACATTACCCTGAGCATCCTTAACCCAAGTATACACAAAGAACTTGTTTGACTCAGTTGGAGCATATTTATAATAGAAAGTCAAAGCTGTAGGTCTGCTTGCAAAATTATGTCCCTCATCACTTACACTTCCATTATCATTAGCCTTTCCAATCCAGATTTCACCCTCATAATTTGTACCTATAGCTGTTCCTTCTGTATTGCTGTTTCCAATATTTACCACATATAGCATTGCAGCTTTACTTCCGCTATGAGCATCAGTAACATATCCAGAAGATGGGAAATTCTTGCACCATGTAGGAGACCATCCTGTATGTCCGTCAGGCATACTTTGCCTGCTGTTACAAGCCCACCATGGATCTGCCTCCCCAGATTTGTATGGCAAATACCATGTTCTGGTATAGGCACCACCGCCAAGAGCACCACCCATAGGGGTAAAAGTTGTCTGCACAGTCTGGTAATCCTCAAATCCTGCATTACCAACCTGCAATGCAGTCTCAGTTGTACCATTTGTCTCAGCCGACAAATTATATCCGTTATATCTTGCTCTAAACTTATAAGTTGTAGCCGGATCAAGTCCCAAAACTTTAACTTTCTTCACTCCATTTTCAGAACTTACACTCTCCACATTGGCAGAAACCCATGCTGAACCATTATAATACTCAAGTTCCAACAGATTGACATCTCCATTTGTAGTACTCATTGACACATTAGCCCATCTTGCCCACAAATCATAAGGATTTATGCTCTCAACTTTAAAATCTGCCTTATTTATCTTAACTGAGAAACTGTACTGTTCCTCCAAACCTTGTGAGTCTGTAAGTTTTATATTAAAGGTGTTTACATCAGAGTCACTTATATATACAAGTTTCTTAATAAGAGCTTTGAAATCAATATAGGAGAGTTTTTCACCACCCATATTCTCAATCCAGTCCAGTCCCCACTCTTTTAAAACAGCACTGTTTGCAGCACTTAGATTTGCCAAATCTACACTTTGAGGCCAACCCTTGCTGCTCAAATACTCAGAAGAAGTTTCCAGAATACAAGAACTTATATAACCTTGAGCATTAAGGTCAATTCTCGCACCTGCCTCGTTACCATCTATAGCAGTAACCAGCCCATTCTGAATATTGTCAGATGAGATTTTAGGAGCATCTTTTGCCAACAGCTGAGTTGGGATAATAACCTCTTTCTCCTCAGAACCCATTTGGGAATCTATAGTAAAGTTTACCTTCAATTCTCCTTTAGCCTGCTCTTTGGTATCTATTTTAAGTGTTATGACATCATTAGGCTTACCAACAATATCCAAAGCAGAAGTACTCACTCTTCTTGTCTTTCCTGTCTCTTTATTTGTAAGATAGAATACAAACTTTATAGTCCCTGCAGGGATATAACCTGTTCTTGTTTCTGTCTTCACAAATGTAAGACTGTCGGTGAAGCTTTTTCTGTACGCTTTAATTGTATAATCACTAAACTCCTCCTGGATATTTGGGCCCCATTGGGTCTTCAAACCAACATTGGCCTGCTTGCAAACTAACGACAGAGTAGTTACCTGTTGCCCAAAAACTTTAAAATACTTCTGGTCTGCAAAGTATATTGCATCAAAACCAGTAGCTGTAGAGTCTCCATAAAAAGCTTTTGCCATAAAGGTACCTTCATTGAATCTCACCTTCTGGCCTGCAATCTCTGAAAACTTGTTCCACTTTTTGAATTTTACCCATTTGGAGTTATACACCTCCAATGTAAAATCATTTGGATCCAAATTAAGATCCCCCTCAGATTTTACTGTGGTTGTAGAATTTGAAACACCTACGTTAAACTCTACAACTCCTTCATCCTTAGATAATCCCCCTTTGTCAACATCGTTGAATATATCACCTGAACAAGAGGTAATTGCAAACATTGTCAAAAGGGCAATAATTGGTCTAATACACTTCATCACTTAAATTATAAAAAATCAACCGCAAAGGAAAGCATTTATTTTTTCACACGCAATAGGGCAAACACTGTAAATATTTCCATTTTTGTAGATTTTTTGCTAAAATGTATATTTTTACATACTTTCGCATTCAAATAATCACATATAAATGAAAAAAATTGAAAACAGTATCCCAAGATACGACCTACCTGTGGATTTTGTATTGGACAATTCGGTAGATGGCAGTATTCTTAATTTTTACAAACAGTTCCCTTGCAAAATTAAAGCTGGAGTATTTGCATTATGTTTGCAAGGCGAGGTTAAAGCAACCATAAACCTTAATGAACTAAGTGTCAAAGCCAACGACTTTGCAGTAATAATCCCTGGCAGTTTTTTTCAAATAATAAGTGCATCCGAAGAAACCAAAGTTGCCTTTATTGCATTTTCCTCACAGTTTATCAATAACGTAGATTTCTGGAAATTGTTGACAACAAATTTGTCGGCGATACTAAAACACCCTGTAGTGAGTCTGAAACAAGACAAGGCAAACTTTATTATAAATCTTATCTCCACCATTAAGCAAGCGGTGGAAACAATGCCTCAACTAATTGATACAGAAAGCATAAAAGGCATTCTTAATATGTTCTATAGAGCAATAGGAATTATATATGAACAAACTTTCAAACACTCCGACGACAAACAGCCAAGGGAATACCAGATTCTTGGAGAGTTTATAAAATTGTTGTTTGAGCACTACCATACAGAAAGGAGAGTTTCATTCTACTCCGATGCCGTAAATCTTACCCAATCCCACTTCTGTGCCACCATAAAGAAAGCTACCGGCAAAACTGCACAGGAAATAATAAGGGAGATGATTATTACAGATGCAAAAACACAACTTAAGAACACAGATGCCAAAATAAATCAGATTGCAGCATCTTTAGGGTTCAGTTCTTCTGCTTTTAACAGATATTTTGCAGAATATGTAAAAATGACACCACTAGAATATAGGAACAGTTAATAAGATTTATTAACTTTGCCGCTTGAACTAACAAACTACACATTTTTATTTTTTGAATTTATGGCATTTACTAATAATGTTATGATTGTCCGCCATGGTTTACTGGCGAAACTTGTCAAATTATGGAAGGATGATCAATTGGTCGAAAAGATTGATAGACTACCTATTGAACTTAGTCCAAGAAAAGCAAAGGTTATTGGACGTTGCTGTACCCATAAAGAAAGAGCTGTCTGGAAATACAAATCATTACCTTTATTGGGCTTTGACATGTCTGATGAGAAAGATGAATTGACTCCGCTTTCTGCATATGCAAAAGAAGCTTTAACAAGAAAAAAGAATTTAAAAGAGAATATAGTATGTGTTGTTGACGAGGCATGTTCTTCATGTCATCAGGTCAACTATGAGATTACCAACCTATGTAGAGGTTGTGTTGCAAGAAGTTGCTATATAAACTGCCCTAAAGATGCCATCAGATTCAAAAGTAACGGACAGGCAGAAATTGATCATGACAGTTGTGTAAGTTGCGGAATCTGCCATCAAAGTTGCCCATACCACGCTATTGTATATATGCCTATCCCTTGCGAGAACGTATGTCCGGTAGGTGCTATAAGCAAAGATGAGTATGGTATTGAGCACATAGATGAGAGCAAATGTATTTATTGTGGAAAATGTGTAAATGCATGTCCATTTGGTGCCATTTTTGAGATTTCTCAAGCATTTGATATCCTTCAGGC
>CALCUQ010000418.1 GCA_937906795.1 uncultured Bacteroidales bacterium
ACTCTCCAATCTGGTCTCCAATCTTGCACAATATCCATCTCCCCTTTTTTCTGGAAAAACAGAACAATTTGTCTTTTTTACTCCCGACACATTTGCATACACATTTGAGTTTGACCAAACACAGCCTTCTGGATTGACATATGCAACAGCCCCCTTTATAGTATCACCCTGAGCAACCTCATACAAATATTTATATTTACCTCCAATAATTCCAGACTCTTTTATCTCTCTTACTCTCCACTTGTCCAACTTGCCCCATTTCTCAATATTCTGCAAAATAGTCTGAGCATTAACCTCAACTACACTCAAAATCAATAGTGCAAAACATAAAAAAAATTGTATATTAGTAGTCCTTTTCATTGTGAAAAAATGTTTTTGTGTAAAAAAATATTATTTATAATACTCTTGTTATCAGCAATATATGCCGATAACACCTGCATTTTTGCGCTGCCAAAGATAATAAAAAATAAACAAGCATTACCCTTAACATATAATACAGATAATCAATTACACACAACTGGTGGCAAATATAGCCAATTTTTCAACATATCGGACAATTATACAGAATTTTCAACCAGCAATAATCTGCCTGACAATCACATAAAGGCATTGGTAATTCTTGTAGAATTTGAAGACCTGAAATTCTCTGTAAATGACCCCAAGGTATCGTTTCATAATATGCTTAACAGTAAAGGCTATTCATATAATGGGGCCACAGGTAGTGCAACGGACTATTTGAATTCCAACTTTAACGGATATCACACTTTTTCATTTGACATAATAGGCCCTGTAGCACTTCCATCAAAAATAGAAAGGTATGGTGCCGCAACACCATCCTCAAATGACATTGATGCAAAACAAATGGTTGTTGATGCTTGTGCAATTGCAGCTGAATATGTAGATGATTTCTCTGAATATGATTGTAATAAAGACGGAATTATAGATAATGTACACATTATTTACGCCGGGAACAATCAGGCAGCCGGAGCACCATCCAATGCAATATGGTCTCACCAATGGAACATTGAAGACAAAAATATCACATACAATAATGTCAAACTTTCATCATACTCCTGCTCATCAGAGTTAAGAGGGGCTAAAGATTCAATCATAAATACTATTGGAAGCTTCTGCCATGAATACCTTCACAGCTGGGGGCTGATTGACATGTATGACACCAATAAAGAAACCGAGGGGCTCTCCAAAGCATTATATGGGAACTTGTCAATAATGGACAACGGATATGAACTGAACGAAGGAAATACTCCACCCTATTTAAATGCCATAGAACGAGAGATAATTGGAACAGCAACAATCATTGATCTTGTACCGGGAAACAAATATACCCTCCTACCAATAAACGAAAACGGAACAATTGGCAGAATAAAGACAAACACAGAAGGGGAGTATTTTTTACTTGAATGCAGAAATATGTCAAAATGGGATAAATTCATAGCAGGAGAGGGACTGGTTGTATATCACGTTGACAAATCAGAAAATATATATGCAGGAATATCATCTATTAAAAGATGGGAATTCAATAATGTAAACACTTATGCCCAGCACCCATGTGCCCGGGTAATTGCAGCCGGCGGAGAAAACACCAATTCAATATCAGATATTTTCTTTCCAGGTGTACAGAACACCACAACTCTCAATTCACAGAATGGGAATACAAGATTACTTGACTGGAATGGAAGACCTGTTGGAATTGCCCTTGAAAATATCTCATATAAAAACAACCGGATTTCATTTACAACAACAGAAGACCTTCTGTTTTCAAATAAAGCTCCAATAGCTAAAGAAATACAGGTAATCCAATACCAGGAATCTGCAAGATTATTATGGAAATGTGATTCTACCTCAACAAATTTAAGGTGGAAAATACAAGTGGAGGATTCAAAGAACAACACCATACAAGAGTTTATATCAGACTCCACATACACCCTTATCAGGAATCTTGAACCTGGCAGTGAATATAGTGTTAAAATCAGTTCTATAATAGAGAATATTTGTGGCGCTGAAGTGGTGTGCTCACTAACAACCAAAGATATAAAATCAATCTATCCTATAATTTTTGTAAAAGACCAATATGCACAAAACGAAATTATTGATTTGAGGGTTTTTGACATAAGTGAACCTTATAATAGAATAATATGGCACGTAAACGGACAGCGATTAACAGAAGACACATATAAAATCCCTGCTAACTCATCCAAATTAAGAATTATTGCTCAAATTATATACAACGATGGCACAGATGAATACATATATAAAACTGTTTTTATTCAGTAGCATTGCCATATTATTATTTGTTTTGGGAGGTTGCCAGAAGAATGAGAACGGCAAAACCAACAATCAGATTGAATTTATGGCTCAGAAAGATTTTGGAGTATACGGAAATAATGTAGTTTTCAGATATAACGAACAAACATGCCAATATAGCATCAACTACAGTAAAAAGGAATTCAGGATGATGTCCGATAACGGAGAATACATAACCGACATAAAATTCAGCACATTTCCTAAAAAAATGGATGATATAATAGAGACCAGCGTTTCATATATCAAATCATCCAAACTCAATTCATTCAAACTTACTTTGACAATTGTAGATATAAAAGATGGGAAAATGTGGCTGTGGGACAACAACCAGCAAATGGGAATCATTATTCCATATATAACAAAAAAAGAGGAGTTATTATAACTTCTCTTTTTTCACTTTTTCTTGTAGAAAATTATTTTGCTTTACTAGCCTCAATTGATTGTTTTCTAAACTCTTTCATAAGTTTACCAATCTCAAGAGCAGATTTTCTAGCGCGTGCACCAGCAGCTTTATTACCTTTAAGTAATTGTGCATCAGCATCTTTTGTCCAAGCCTCTAGCTCACATTTGATTTTTTCAACAAGTTCGTTCATACTGTAATACTGTTTAAAAAGGGTAGTTTTATAATGCTAAATTAGTTATAAATTATATATTTGCAAAAAAATTTATTACTATGTCCTTAGAATTCAGCCTAAAAGAGATTATCAGTTCATTTATGGTCCTTTTTGCAATCATTGACATTACAGGATCAATTCCAATTATTATTGGCCTAAAACAAAAGGGTAATAACATAAATGCCATCCAGGCTGTTGTATGCTCCATTTTTGTCCTGATAGCATTTCTGTTTGCCGGAGACGGACTGTTGAACCTGTTTGGAGTTGATATCAAATCTTTTGCTGTTGCAGGTTCACTGGTTATTCTTGTTCTGGCAATTGAAATGATTCTGGGTGTTGAACTTATGAAAAATGACGGACCAACAAAAAGTGCAACTCTGGTACCCCTGGTCTTCCCGCTTATTGCAGGCGCAGGTACTCTTACAACCCTTCTTTCTCTTAGAGCAGAATACGCAGTTGAGAATATTATAGTGGCTATTGTACTGAACATGATATTTGTTTATCTTGTCCTTGCAAAGCTTAACTGGATAGAAAAGTTCTTTGGAGAGGGACTTATCTATGTCCTTAGAAAATTCTTTGGAATTATCCTTCTTGCTATCGCAGTCAAACTTTTTGCAACCAATATATCGTCACTGCTGGGATAATCAATTATCTATTGTAGGAACCTCATCTTTGGAATAATCATCAAGCCGGTTGTTCCAAAGATATTTTTTTGTCTCCTTAACTATTACCCGGCTAAGCAATAATAATGCTATAAGGTTAGGCAATGCCATAAGTGCATTTGCACAGTCTGCCAAGCTCCACACCAAATCAAGATTTAATACAGCTCCAAGATATACAGCAATAACCCATACAATTCTGTACACAAAAATTGTTTTCTTACCTGCCATATACTCTATAGCCTTCTCTCCATAATAACTCCATCCAAGTATTGTAGAGAAGGTAAATGTAATCAATCCAACAGTAAGGACTAATGTTCCAACATATGGAATTTCTGCAAATGCAGCATGTGTCAATTGGGCTCCATCTGTATAATCTATATGAGGATATGCAATAATACTGCTAACAATAACCAATCCTGTCAATGCACACACAATTACAGTATCCCAGAATGTTGCAGTTGAAGAAACCATTGCTTGTCTTACCGGGTTTCTTGTTTGTGCGGCTGCTGCGATTAAAGGGGCAGAACCTAATCCAGATTCATTTGAAAACAAACCTCTTGCAATACCAAATCTTGCAGCCATCATTACTGTACTGCCTATAAATCCACCACCAGCGGCCTGAGGTGAGAATGCACTTTTTACAATCAACTCTATTGATTCACCAAGATACGCCCAATTGAAAATAAGTATAATAATACATCCTACAATGTAAAACAAAGCCATAAACGGCACCAATGCACCACAAACCTTAGCAATGCCTTTTACTCCAAATATAATTACCAGAGCAACCAAAACAGCCAATACAATACCTGTTATTTGAGTTGGAATTCCATCAAACCCCTCAAATAAACCTGGAGTTGCCAATAACGAAGAGATTGCATTTGATTGCACTGAGTTACCGATTCCAAATGCTGCTATAGCTGTAAAAATACAGAACAGAACCGCAAGCCATTTCATTTTAAGGCCTCTCTCCAATGCATACATAGGTCCGCCAAGCATTGTTCCGTCTGAGGTTTTAACCCTATATTTTATTGCCAACAAACCTTCTCCATATTTAGTGGCAATTCCAAAAAATCCAGCCATCCAACACCATAACACTGCACCTGGACCTCCCAATGCAACAGCTGTTGCCACTCCAACTATATTTCCCGTTCCAAGAGTTGCAGCAAGCGATGTAGCCAATGATCCAAATTGACTCACATCCCCTTTTGAGCCTTCGTCGGGAGTAACAGATAACTTTATTGCTTTAAAAATGTTTTTTTGGGGGAACCTTAGAATTACGGTCAAGAAAATATGTGTTCCAAAAAGAAGAACAATTGTAGGCCATCCCCATAAAATTTCCGAAGCTTTTGCTACTATTTCACCAAAATTGAAGGTCAAAAGAGAAAACATATAAGTAAGTTTAAATTTAAGTTTATATTTGCTGTGAACAAATTTAATAAAAAATGGGTAAAAAGATACTAATATTCTTTGCAAGTTGTTGTGTAATAATGGGTACCATTGGTATTTTTCTACCTGTATGGCCCACCACCCCATTTTTATTGCTGGCAATATACCTTTATATGCGTTCCTCTAAAAAAGGTGTAAAAAAGATTTTGTCCAACAAGGCTCTTGCCCCTTATGTAAAATCTTATTTTGCAAAAGAGGGAATCCCTATAAAGACTCTAATAAGGATTTTGACCATTTTATGGACAACACTTTTTTTGGGAATGATTCTATGCTTAGAAAAGAGATATGTTGTTGCAATACTCTTTGCTGTTGGTATTGGGGTTACAATACATTTATACTGCAAAAGGAGTAAGAAATCCTAATGAATTATTCTGGAGATGAGTTCAACAAGCAACTCCCCTTCCGATGCCAGGCCACCCATTCCGCTTTTTGATTTATAGTCTGTCTTTTTTATTAAAGAGATAATATTCATAACCTTTCCAAGCGGGCATTTGTGCATAGCTGCCTTATACTCTTTAATCTGAGCAGGATACAACACTCCCGCTTTTTTTATTGCCATTTCTTCATTTCTGGTCTGCACAAAATATGCCTGACATTTAAGCAATCTGGAAAAATAATAGAACATTGCACCAAGTGTCATTGTAAGTGGATACTTCTTGGGATTTTCGCCAAAGAAATATGCAATCTTGTATGCAGTATCATAATTGCCCATTGTAATTGCTTTACACAATTCAAATGAACTGAATTCTCTACTTATTCCAACATTGAGTTTTATATCTTTCTCAGTAATCTCTGTTCTGTCTTGAGGAAGAGATTTCATTAGTTTGTCTATTTCCAGAACAACTTTTCTGAGCCCATTTCCAGTATGCTCTGCCATTAGCTCGGCCGACGAATAATCAATGGAGTATCCTTTTCCCTTAACAAACTCCATAATCCATCTTGGCACATCCCATTCACTAACTGCAACCGACTCAAAAACAACGGCATTCTTTTTTGCCGCTTTATATAATGATGTTCTTTTATCAATAGACTTGTTAGTGTATACCAATACCAGAACAGTCTCCTCCACCGGAGCATTGAAATAATTCTCAAGGATATCGGATTTTGTAAGTTGCTGCGCTTCCTTAACTACAA